>NZ_JBFBDO010000091.1:0-33958 GCF_040683335.1 Kitasatospora sp. NPDC093806 | reverse complement strand
GCCCGTACGGTGACGGTGCCTCAGGACGCGGTGCCTCAGGCGCCGGCGGCCTTGCGCAGCTGTTCGGTGCGGTCGGTCCGCTCCCAGGTGAAGTCCGGCAGCTCACGGCCGAAGTGGCCGTAGGCGGCGGTCTGCGAGTAGATCGGACGCAGCAGGTCCAGGTCGCGGATGATCGCGGCCGGGCGGAGGTCGAACACCTCGGTGACGGCCTTCTGGATGGTGAGGACCGGCACGGTCTCGGTGCCGAAGGTCTCCACGAACAGGCCGACCGGCTCGGCCTTGCCGATCGCGTACGCGACCTGCACCTCGGCGCGGCGGGCGAGGCCGGCGGCGACGATGTTCTTCGCCACCCAGCGCATCGCGTACGCGGCCGAGCGGTCCACCTTGGACGGGTCCTTGCCCGAGAAGGCGCCGCCACCGTGACGGGCCATGCCGCCGTAGGTGTCGATGATGATCTTGCGGCCGGTGAGGCCGGCGTCGCCCATCGGGCCGCCGATCTCGAAGCGGCCGGTCGGGTTGACCAGCAGGCGGTAGCCCTCGGTGACGAGCTTGATGCCCTGGTCGGCCAGCGCCTTCAGCTCCGGCTCCACGACGAACTCGCGGATGTCGGGGGTGAGCAGCGACTCCAGGTCGATGTCACTGGCGTGCTGGGTGGAGACGACCACGGTGTCGAGGCGGACGGCCTTGTCGCCGTCGTACTCGATGGTGACCTGGGTCTTGCCGTCGGGGCGCAGGTACGGGATGGTCCCGTTCTTGCGGACCTCGGTCAGCCGGCGCGACAGGCGGTGCGCCAGGGTGATCGGCAGCGGCATGAGCTCGGGCGTCTCGTCCGACGCGTAGCCGAACATCAGGCCCTGGTCGCCGGCGCCCTGCTTGTCGAGCTGGTCCTCGTCACCCTCGACCCGCGCCTCGTAGGCGGTGTCGACGCCCTGCGCGATGTCGGGCGACTGGGCACCGATCGAGACCGAGACGCCGCAGGAGGCGCCGTCGAAGCCCTTCTTGGAGCTGTCGTACCCGATCTCCAGGATCTTGTCCCGGACGAGCTGCGCGATCGGCGCGTACGCCTTCGTGGTCACCTCGCCGGCCACGTGCACCTGGCCGGTGGTGATCAGCGTCTCCACCGCGACCCGGGAGGTCGGGTCCTCACGGAGGAGAGCGTCAAGGATCGTGTCGCTGATCTGGTCAGCGATCTTGTCGGGGTGGCCCTCGGTCACGGACTCCGAGGTGAACAGGCGGCGAGACACAGCGCTCCCTGGGGTTGCAGCGGCTGCTGACTGAAAGACCCCGGTGGACCCGGGGACTTCCGGAAAGACTTGATTCCTGGAGTGTAACGGTCAGCTATCGGGAAACGTCACGAGATCCCGGAATTGGAGACCGAAAGCCCACACTCCGAGATCCCGGAACGGTCCCCCGGCAATCACTCGGCCGGGTGACCCAGCCGCTCCGCGACCAGGTCCCAGACCACGTCCGCGAGCAGTTCCTTCGGGCCCACCGGAATCGGCGTCTCGCTGCCGTCGGCGCCCAGCACCACGGCCTCGTTGACGTCCTGGCCGAAGGCCTTGCCGTCCCCCACCTCGTTGACGACCAGCAGGTCGCAGCCCTTGCGGGCGAGCTTGGCGCGGCCGTTGGCGAGCACCTCGTCGGTCTCCGCCGCGAAACCCACCACGAGTTGACCCGAACGGGTGCGGTGGGCCGAGAGCTCGGCCAGGACGTCCGGGTTGCGGACCAGCTCCACCGGCGCCGGCTCGACCCCCTCGACCTTCTTGATCTTTCCGGCCGCGTAGACCGCCGGTCGGAAATCGGCCACCGCGGCGGCCATCACCACGGCGTCGGCGTCGGCGGCCGCCTTCAGCGCGGCCTCCCGCAGCTCCAGCGCGGTGGCCACCCGGACCACGTCCACCCCGGCCGGGTCGGGCAGCTCGGCGTTGGCCGAGAGCAAGGTCACACGGGCACCGCGGGCGGCCGCGGTGGCGGCGAGCGCGTAGCCCTGCTTGCCGGAGGACCGGTTGCCCAGGTAGCGGACCGGGTCCAGCGGCTCGCGGGTGCCGCCGGCCGAGACCACCACGTGCCGGCCGGCCAGGTCGGCCCGCCCGCCGCCGTACCGCAGCACCGCCTTGCAGGCGTCGAAGATCGCGGACGGCTCGGGCAGCCGGCCCTTGCCGGTGTCCTTGCCGGTCAGCCGCCCGCTGGCGGGCTCCAGCACGATCACGCCCCGGCGGCGCAGGGTGGCGACGTTCTCCCGGGTGGCCGGGTGCTCCCACATCTCGGTGTGCATCGCGGGCGCCAGCACCACCGGACAGCGCGCGGTGAGCAGGGTGTTGGTGAGCAGGTCGTCGGCGAGCCCGTGGGCGGCCTTGGCCATCAGGTCGGCGGTGGCGGGGGCGACCACGACCAGGTCGGCCTGCTGCCCGATCCGCACGTGCGGCACCTCGTGCACGCTCTCCCAGGTCTCGGTGGCGGCCGGCCGGCCGGAGAGCGCCGCCCAGGTGGCCTCGCCGACGAAGTGCAGCGCCGCCGCGGTGGGCACCACCGTCACCTGGTGGCCGGACTCGGTGAACCGCCGCAGCAGCTCGCACGCCTTGTACGCGGCGATGCCGCCGCTGACGCCGAGGACGACGCGCGGGGCGCCCGTCCGCTCCGTGCTGCCGCCCATGATCCCCACTCTCCCGTCGCTCGGTGCGTGCCCACCCTACGGCCCGGCGACGATCACCCGCACCGTGGCCTGCCTCACCGCGGGGCCGGACACGGGAGCCGGACATGCCGAAGGGCCCGCCGGAGCGAACTCCGACGGGCCCTTCACACACGCAGGGGGTCGCCTCAGGCGGCCTCGATCGCCTCGGCGGTCAGCATGCCGGCGTTGATCTCGCGCAGCGCGATCGACAGCGGCTTCTCGTGCACGTGGGTGTCGACCAGCGGGCCGACGTACTCCAGCAGGCCCTCGCCGAGCTGGGAGTAGTACGCGTTGATCTGCCGCGCACGCTTGGCCGCGTAGATGACCAGGCTGTACTTGGAGTCGGTGGCCTCAAGCAGCTCGTCGATCGGCGGGTTGATGATGCCCTCGGGCGCGGTCATGGAAGAGGACACGCGAAAACCTTCCGAAAGGGTGGAAAACAGAAAGACAACAGGTCAGCCTACACCGAGCAAGGCTAGCAGTTCGCTCGCCACCTGCTCGACGGAGGTGTTGACCAGGGTCGTGTCGAACTCCGGCTCCGCCGCCAGCTCGACCTTCGCGGCTTCGAGCCGCTTCTCGATCACGTCCTGCGGCTCGGTGCCCCGGCCGGTGAGCCGGCGGACCAGCTCGTCCCAGCTCGGCGGCGCCAGGAAGACCAGCTGCGCCTCGGGCATCGTCTCACGGACCTGGCGGGCACCCTGCAGGTCGATCTCCAGCAGGACGGGCTCGCCGCGCTCCAGCTTCTCCTGGACGGCCGCGCGGGGGGTGCCGTAGCGGTTGCCCGCGAACACCGCCCACTCCAGCAGTTCACCGTTGGCGATCAGCTTGTCGAACTCGTCGTTGTCGACGAAGTGGTACTGGACCCCGTTCTGCTCGCCCGGCCTCGGGTGGCGGGTCGTCGCCGACACCGAGAGCCAGACCTCGGGGTACTGCTTCCTCATATGAGCGACGACCGTGCTCTTGCCGACCCCCGAGGGGCCGGAGAGCACGGTCAGCCGCGGACGCTCACTCATGCACCGATTATCCCGGATCGCGGACGATCCCGGGACCACGGGGGCACGGTCAGGCGGCACCGCCGCCGAACTCCCGCTCCAGGGAGGCGATCTGGTTGGTACCGAGACCCCGGACACGCCGGCTCTCGGAGATGCCGAGGCGCTCCATGATCTGCTTCGCCCGGACCTTGCCGACGCCCGGAAGGGACTCCAGCAGGGCGGAGACCTTCATCTTGCCGATCACGTCGTTGTCGGCCTTGCCGGCCTTGATCACCTCGTGCAGGGAGGCGCCGGAGTGCTTGAGCCGGTTCTTGACCTCGGCGCGCTCCCGGCGAGCCTCGGCGGCCTTGGCGAGCGCGGCGGTGCGCTGTTCAGGGGTAAGGGGCGGAAGAGCCACGCCGTTCACCTCAGGTGTGGATGGAAGGGATTGAACTATGACTGGTTTGTTTCCCAGGACACCCGACCAGTGGACGAACTCGCCGCCCCTGACCTGCGAGAGCAGCGGGAATCGCGGCTCTTCGATGACCTATCGCCGGACACTACCCGGATTGCGGCGCCACGTCAGGAAAAGAACACGAAAAGTCCTGGTCAGCCAAGGCCGACCAGGACTTTCCCGGGCAAAATGACCGCGATTGCGGACCTTTGGCGGTCCCGATGTGACGGCGCTCACGTCAACCCGCCCGGCCTGCGGAGCATCGCGCCGCGTCACGAACCGGCTCCGGAGCGCCTCCGGCCGCGAACCCGGCCGCGCCGTCCGCTACTTGACGGCGTCCGCGTACTCCCGGACAAAACGGTCGGCGGCGGTGCGCAGCGCCGGCACCGAGGGGCCGTGCTTCAGCACGTCGCGGCTGACGCTCGGGACCACGTTGCGCACCGAGGCGCCGAAGACCCGCGGCAGGTCCGCCATGGTCGCGCCCTGGGCACCGATCCCGGGGGCGAGCAGCGGGCCGTTGATCGCCAGGTCCACCCCGGCGTCGGCCAGGGTCGCGCCGACCACCGCGCCGAACGAGCCGAGCGGCTCGGCGCCGGCGTTCTCGGCGGCCAGCTGGCGCAGCACCGAGGCGGCGACCGGCTCGCCGTCCGCGCCCACCGCGCGCTGCACCTCGGCGCCCTCCGGGTTGGAGGTGAGCGCCAGCGCGAAGACGCCCGCGCCGTTGGCGGCGGCCAGGTCCAGCGCCGGCCGCAGCGAGCCGAAGCCCAGGTAGGGGCTGACCGTCACGGCGTCCGAGAAGAGCGGGCTGGCGGGCGAGAGGAAGGCCTCGGCGTAGGCGGCCATGGTGGAGCCGATGTCGCCGCGCTTGGCGTCCATCAGGACCAGCGCGCCGGCCGCCCGGGCCTCCTCGACCGACTTCTCCAGGACGGCGACGCCCTTGGAGCCGAAGCGCTCGAAGAAGGCGGCCTGCGGCTTGAGCACGGCCACCCGGTCGGCGAGCGCCTCGACCACGGTGCGGCTGAAGGTCTCCAGGCCCGCGACGGTGTCGTCCAGGCCCCAGGCGGCGAGCAGGGAGGCGTGCGGGTCGATGCCCACGCAGAGCTGGCCGCGGGTGTCCAGGGCGTGGCGCAGGCGGGCGCCGAAGGGGGCGAGGGTCATGACGTCCTTCCGGGGAGGTTCGGTGGGGGGAGGCTGCTTCAGGGACGCGGGTCCACCGCGCTGCCGACGGCCGCGGCCAGGCTGCGGTAGCCGCCGGCCCGGACCCGGGCGGACAGGCCCCGGTGGATGCGGCGGCACCAGAACGGGCCCTCGTAGATGAAGGCGCTGTAACCCTGGACGAGGTCGGCGCCGTGGACGATCCGCTGCCAGGCGTCCTCGGCGGTCTCGATGCCGCCGACCGAGACCAGCACCAGCCGGCCCTGGGTGCGGGCGCGCAGCCGCTGGAGGACCTCCAGCGCGCGGGCCTTCAGCGGGGCGCCGGAGAGGCCGCCCATGCCGATCTCCTCGACCCGGGCGGCGTCGGCCCGCAGGCCCTCCCGGCCGATCGTGGTGTTGGTGGCGATGATGCCGTCCAGGCCCAGCTCCAGGGCCAGGTCGGCGACCGCGTCGACGTCCTCGTCGGCCAGGTCGGGGGCGATCTTGACGAGCAGCGGGACGTGCCGGGCGGTGGTCCGGTCGGCGGCCTCGCGGACGGCGCTCAGCAGCGGGCGCAGGTGGTCGACGGCCTGCAGGTTGCGCAGCCCGGGGGTGTTCGGCGAGCTGACGTTGACCACCAGGTAGTCGGCGTACTGGGCGAGCCGCTCGGTGGACTTCACGTAGTCGGCGACCGCGTCGGCCTCCTCGACCACCTTGGTCTTGCCGATGTTGACGCCGACCACCGGGGTCGAGGTGGTGTGCGGGCGGGCGGCCAGGCGGGCGGCGACCCGGGCCGAGCCCTGGTTGTTGAAGCCCATCCGGTTGATCAGGGCGCGGTCCTCGACCAGCCGGAACAGCCGCGGCTGCGGGTTGCCGGACTGCGCCTCGCCGGTGACGGTGCCGATCTCGACGTAGTCGAAGCCGAGCATGGACAGGCCGTCGATGCCGACGCCGTTCTTGTCGAAGCCGGCCGCCAGGCCGAACGGGCCGGGCAGCGCCAGGCCGAGCGCGTCGGTGCGCAGCGCCCGGTCGCGCGGGGCGAGCGCCAGCCGGACGAGGGAGCGCAGGCCGGGCACCGAGGCGGCCAGCCGGATCCAGAAGAAGGCCAGGTGGTGGGCCTTCTCCGGGTCCATCTTCTTGAAGACGAGGTCGAACAGCAGCTTGTACACAAAGTCCTCCCAGGGCATGGAAGTGGGGGGCACCCGGCGGTACTGGTGCCCCCCACTGGAGTGGTGCTACTTGGCGCGGCCGGCGTTGATCAGCTCGGCGTGCTCCTGGAGCGACATGACGCCGACCTCGTCGCGCAGCAGCCGGTCTATGCCCTGGACGGCGGCACCCATGGCCTGGACGGTGGTCAGGCAGGGCACCGCGCGGGCGACGGCGGCGGTGCGGATCTCGTAGCCGTCGAGGCGGCCGCCGGTGCCGTACGGCGTGTTGATGATGAGGTCGACCTCGCCGTCGTGGATCAGCTGGACGATGGTCTTCTCGCCGTTCGGGCCCTCGCCCTCGCTGTGCTTGCGCACCAGCGTGGACGGGATGCCGCCGCGCTGGAGGACCTCGGCGGTGCCGGCCGTGGCGAGCACCTCGAAGCCGAGGCTGACCAGGGCGCGGGCCGGGAAGACCAGGTTGCGCTTGTCCCGGTTGGCGACCGAGACGAAGACCTTGCCCTTGGTCGGCAGCGCGCCGTAGGCGCCGGCCTGGGCCTTGGCGTAGGCGGTGCCGAACACCTTGTCGATGCCCATGACCTCGCCGGTGGAGCGCATCTCCGGGCCGAGGACGGTGTCCACGCCGCGGCCGTGGACGTCGCGGAAGCGGCTCCACGGCATCACGGCCTCCTTGACGGAGATCGGGCAGTCCGCCGGGAGGGTGCCGCCGTCGCCGTCGGCCGGCAGCAGGCCCTCGGCGCGCAGCTCGGCGATGGTGGCGCCGAGCGAGATCCGGGCGGCGGCCTTGGCCAGCGGCACGGCCGTCGCCTTGGAGGTGAACGGCACGGTGCGCGAGGCGCGCGGGTTGGCCTCCAGGACGTACAGGATGTCGCCGGAGAGCGCGAACTGGATGTTGATCAGGCCGCGCACGCCGACGCCGCGGGCGATCGCCTCGGTGGAGGCGCGCAGCCGCTTGATGTCGTAGCCGCCGAGGGTGATCGGGGGCAGCGCGCAGGCGGAGTCGCCGGAGTGGATGCCGGCCTCCTCGATGTGCTCCATGACGCCGCCGAGGTACAGCTCGGTGCCGTCGTAGAGCGCGTCGACGTCGATCTCCACCGCGTCGTCGAGGAAGCGGTCGATCAGCACCGGGTGCTCGGAGATGAGGCCCGCGTGGCGCTCCAGGTAGGAGGCGAGCGAGGGCTCGTCGTAGACGATCTCCATGCCGCGGCCGCCGAGCACGTAGGACGGGCGGGCGAGGACCGGGTAGCCGATCTCGTCGGCGATCGCCTTGGCCTCCTCGAAGGAGAAGGCGGTGCCGTGCTTGGGGGCGGGCAGGCCGGCGTCGCGCAGCACGCGGCCGAAGGCGCCGCGCTCCTCGGCGAGGTCGATCGCCTCGGGCTGGGTGCCGACGATCGGCACGCCGTTGTCCTTGAGCGCCTGGGCCAGGCCGAGCGGGGTCTGGCCGCCGAGCTGGACGATGACGCCGGCGAGCGGGCCGGCCTGCTGCTCGGCGTGGACGATCTCCAGCACGTCCTCCAGGGTGAGCGGCTCGAAGTAGAGCCGGTCGGAGGTGTCGTAGTCGGTGGAGACGGTCTCCGGGTTGCAGTTGACCATGACGGTCTCGTACCCGGCCTCGGCGAGCGCGAAGGAGGCGTGCACGCAGGAGTAGTCGAACTCGATGCCCTGGCCGATGCGGTTCGGGCCGGAGCCGAGGATGATCACCGCGGGCTTGGTGCGCGGGGCGACCTCGTTCTCCTCGTCGTAGGACGAGTAGAAGTACGGGGTCTTGGCGGCGAACTCGGCGGCGCAGGTGTCCACGGTCTTGAAGACCGGGCGGATGCCCAGCGCGTGCCGGACCTCGCGGACGACGTCCGGGCGCAGGCCGCGGATCTCGCCGATCTGCTGGTCGGAGAAGCCGTGCCGCTTGGCGTGGCGCAGCAGGTCCGGGGTCAGCTCGGGGGCCTCGGTGAGCTCGACGGCGATCTCGTCGAGCAGGAAGAGCTGGTCGACGAACCACGGGTCGATCTTGGTGGCCTCGAACACCTCCTCGGGGGTGGCGCCCGCGCGGATGGCCTCCATGACGGTGTTGATCCGGCCGTCGGTCGGCACGACCGCCTTGGCCAGCAGCTCCGCCTTGTCGCCGACCGGGCCGGTCCAGGTGAACTGGGAGCCCTTCTTCTCCAGCGAGCGCAGCGCCTTGTTGAGCGCCTCGGGGAAGTTGCGGCCCATGGCCATGGCCTCGCCGACCGACTTCATGGTGGTGGTCAGCGTGGCGTCGGCGCTCGGGAACTTCTCGAACGCGAACCGCGGGACCTTGACCACGACGTAGTCGAGGGTCGGCTCGAACGACGCCGGCGTCTGCTCGGTGATGTCGTTGGGGATCTCGTCGAGGGTGTAGCCGACGGCCAGCTTGGCGGCGATCTTGGCGATCGGGAAGCCGGTGGCCTTGGAGGCCAGCGCCGAGGAGCGGGAGACGCGCGGGTTCATCTCGATGACGATGACCCGGCCGTCCTCGGGGTTGACCGCGAACTGGATGTTGCAGCCGCCGGTGTCGACGCCGACCTCGCGGATGACGGCGATGCCGACGTCGCGCAGGATCTGGTACTCGCGGTCGGTGAGGGTCATCGCCGGGGCGACGGTGATCGAGTCACCGGTGTGCACGCCCATCGGGTCGAAGTTCTCGATCGAGCAGACGACCACGACGTTGTCGTTCTTGTCGCGCATCAGCTCGAGCTCGTACTCCTTCCAGCCGAGGATGGACTCCTCCAGGAGCACCTCGGTGGTCGGGGAGAGCGTCAGGCCCTGGCCGGCGATCCGGCGCAGGTCCTCCTCGTTGTGGGCGAAGCCGGAGCCGGCGCCGCCCATGGTGAAGGAGGGGCGCACGACGACCGGGTAGCCGCCGAGCGTGTCGACCCCGGCGATCACCTCGTCCATGGTGTGGCAGATGACCGAGCGGGCGGACTCGCCGTGGCCGATCTTGGCGTTGACGGCCTCGACGACGCCCTTGAAGAGCTCGCGGTCCTCGCCCTTGTGGATCGAGTCGACCTTGGCGCCGATGAGCTCGACGTTGTACTTGGCGAGCACGCCGTTGGCGTCCAGCGCGATCGCGGTGTTCAGCGCGGTCTGGCCGCCCAGGGTGGGCAGCAGGGCGTCGGGGCGCTCCTTGGCGATGATCTTCTCGACGAACTCCGGGGTGATCGGCTCGACGTAGGTGGCGTCGGCGATCTCCGGGTCGGTCATGATCGTGGCCGGGTTGGAGTTGACCAGGACGACCCGCAGGCCCTCGGCCTTGAGGACCCGGCAGGCCTGCGTGCCCGAGTAGTCGAACTCGGCGGCCTGGCCGATCACGATCGGGCCGGAGCCGATCACCAGGACGGACTTGATGTCAGTGCGCTTAGGCACGCTGGCCCTCCATGAGCTCAACGAAACGGTCGAAGAGGTAGGCCGCGTCGTGCGGGCCGGCAGCAGCTTCGGGGTGGTACTGCACGCTGAAGGCGGGGGTGTCGAGCGCCTGGAGGCCCTCGACCACGTCGTCGTTGAGGCAGACGTGGGAGACCTCGACCCGCCCGTAGGGGGTGTCGCTCACCTTGTCCAGCGGTGCGTTCACGGCGAAGCCGTGGTTGTGCGCGGTCACCTCGACCTTGCCGGTGGTGCGGTCCTGCACCGGCTGGTTGATGCCGCGGTGGCCGTACTTGAGCTTGTAGGTGCCGAAGCCCAGCGCGCGGCCGAGGATCTGGTTGCCGAAGCAGATCCCGAAGAACGGGGTCTTGCGCTCCAGCACGCCCTGGGCGAGCGCGACCTGGTGGTCGGCGGTGGCCGGGTCACCCGGGCCGTTGGAGAAGAACACGCCGTCGGGGTTGACCGCGTAGACGTCCTCCAGGGTGGAGTTGGCCGGCAGCACGTGCACCTCGATGCCGCGCTCGGCCATCCGCTGCGGGGTCATCGCCTTGATGCCGAGGTCCAGCGCGGCGACGGTGAACTTCTTCTCACCGACGGCCGGCACGACGTACGGCTCGGTGGTGGCCACCTCGGCGCACAGGTCGGCGCCCTTCATCTCGGGCGAGGACTGCACCTTGGCGAGCAGCGCGGCCGCCTCCGGCAGTGCCTCGCCGGAGAAGATGCCGCAGCGCATCGCGCCGCGCTCGCGCAGGTGGCGGGTGAGGGCGCGGGTGTCGATGCCGCTGATGCCGACGATGCCCTGCTTGGCGAGCTCCTCGTCGAGCGAGCGGCGCGAGCGCCAGTTGGAGGCGACCCGGGCGGGGTCGCGGACGACGTACCCGGCGACCCAGATCTGCTTGGACTCGTCGTCCTCGTCGTTCCAGCCGGTGTTGCCGATCTGCGGCGCGGTCATCACGACCACCTGGCGGTGGTAGGACGGGTCGGTCAGGGTCTCCTGGTAGCCGGACATGCCGGTGTTGAAGACCGCCTCGCCGAAGGTCTCGCCGGTCGCGCCGTAGGCCTGGCCACGGAAGGTCCGGCCGTCCTCCAGGACGAGCACGGCGGGGACGCGCTCCCGCCGTTGGCGCTGCGTGGTGGGGGCAGGTGCGGTCATGACGCGGCCTCTTCCGTCTTCTTCGTCGTCGTACGTGTTGCGAGTTGAGTGATCGCCTCGACCCAGGCGGTGTGCTCATCGGGGTGGTCGGCCCGGAAGCCGGAGTCCAGCTCGGTGCCCTCGTGCGCCCAGGTGACGACGAGGATCCCGGCCGGGACGACCTTGCCGGCGATCCCGGAGTCCGTGCGGGCACCGATCAGGTGCTCGGCGGGGATCCAGAAGTCGACGTCGCCGGGGCGCTGCACCAGCAGGCCGTGCTCGCCGAGGGTCAGATCGGCGCGGCTGCGGGTGCCCAGGCCGTGCGCGACGACCCGGTCGAGCCAGTTCCCGGCGCTGGTGGTGCCGTGGTACCGGCCGCTGGTCTCCAGGATGGTCCGGCCGGCCCGCTCCGGCACGGCGGGCAGCGGCGGCAGGCCGGACTGCAGGGTGCGGCGCCAGTTCCAGCCCTGGCGCATCAGCCAGTAGACCAGGCCGATCACCAGCAGCAGGCCGATCGTCCAGCCGAGGTAGCCGGACCAGTTGGTGACCCGGGCCTGCTCCTGGGCCAGCAGGACCGTGCTCACGCGAGCCCACCCTGCTCGACCAGCTCGCCGGCCAGCACGGTCGCGGTGCCGCGCAGGAAGGTGGCGTGCACCCGGCCGGGCAGGTCGCGGCCCTTGTAGGGGGTGTTGCGGGAGCGCGTGGCGAAGCTGTCGGGGTTCACGGCACCACGGTACGCGGGATCGAACAGCACCAGGTTGGCGGGCTCACCCACCGAGATCGGGCGGCCGTGGCCGGCCAGCCGGCCGATCCGGGCCGGGCGGTGCGACATCCGGTCCGCGACGCCCTCCCAGTTCAGCAGGCCGGTCTCGACCATGGTCTGCTGGACGACCGAGAGCGCGGTCTCCAGGCCGACCATGCCCATCGCGGCCACGGCCCACTCGCAGTCCTTGTCCTCGGCCGGGTGCGGCGCGTGGTCGGTGGCGACGGCGTCGATGGTGCCGTCGGCCAGCGCCTTGCGCAGCGCCTGGACGTCCTCGGCGGTGCGCAGCGGCGGGTTCACCTTGTACACCGGGTCGTAGGAGCGGACCAGCTCGTCGGTGAGCAGCAGGTGGTGCGGGGTGACCTCGGCGGTGACGTCCCAGCCCTTGGCCTTGGCCCAGCGGATGATCTCGACCGAGCCGGCGGTGGAGACGTGGCAGACGTGCAGCCGGGAGCCGACGTGCGCGGCGAGCAGCACGTCGCGGGCGATGATCGCCTCCTCGGCGACGGCCGGCCAGCCGCCCAGGCCGAGCTCGCCGGAGACCTGGCCCTCGTTCATCTGGGCGCCCTCGGTCAGGCGCGGCTCCTGGGCGTGCTGGGCGACGACGCCGTCGAAGGCCTTCACGTACTCCAGCGCGCGGCGCATGATCACCGCGTCGTCGACGCACTTGCCGTCGTCGGAGAAGACCCGGACGCCGGCCGCGGACTCGTGCATGGCGCCGAGCTCGGCGAGCTTCTTGCCCTCCAGGCCGACGGTGACCGCGCCGACCGGCTGGACGTCGCAGTAGCCGGACTCCTGGCCGAGCCGCCAGACCTGCTCGACGACACCGGCGGTGTCGGCCACCGGGAAGGTGTTGGCCATGGCGTGGACGGCGGTGAAGCCGCCCTTGGCGGCGGCCTGGGTGCCGGTGAGGACGGTCTCGGCGTCCTCCCGGCCGGGCTCGCGCAGGTGGGTGTGCAGGTCGACCAGGCCGGGCAGGGCGATCAGCCCGCTCGCGTCGATCTCGATGTCGGCCTCGACCTGCAGGCCGGTGCCGATGGCCCGGACGACGCCGTCGGCGAGGTGGAGGTCCTGCGGGGCACCGCCGAGGATCTGGGCGTTGCGGATCAGGTAGGTGGTCACTGAGCGGTCTCCACGGAGTCGGTACGGGGGGCGTCGTTGAGGGTGGCTCCGCCGAGCAGCAGGTAGAGCACGGCCATCCGGATGGAGACGCCGTTGGCGACCTGCTCGACCACGGTGCAGCGCGGCGAGTCGGCGACCTCGGCGGTGATCTCCATGCCGCGGACCATCGGGCCGGGGTGCATCACGATGGCGTGCTCGGGCAGCTGGGCCATCCGGGTGCCGTTCAGGCCGTAGCGGCGGCTGTACTCGCGCTCGGTCGGGAAGAAGGCGGCGTTCATCCGCTCACGCTGGACCCGGAGCATCATCAGCGCGTCCGTCTTGGGGAGCACGCTGTCCAGGTCGTAGCTGACCTCGCAGGGCCACCCGGCTGCGCCGGTCTTGGGATTGGGCTCGATGCCGATCGGCAGCAGCGTCGGCGGGGCGACGAAGGTGACCTGGGCGCCGAGGGTGGTGAGCAGGTGGACGTTGGAGCGGGCGACCCGGCTGTGCAGGATGTCGCCGACGATGGTCACCCGCCGCCCGGCGAGGTCGTGGCCGGAGCCCGGGTTGAGGTGGCGGCGCATGGTGAAGGCGTCGAGCAGGGCCTGGGTGGGGTGCTCGTGGGTGCCGTCACCGGCGTTGATGACGCTGCCGTGCAGCCAGTCGGACTGGGCCAGCCGGGCCGGCGCGCCGGAGGCGTGGTGGCGGATGACGACGGCGTCGGCGCCCATCGCCTGGAGGGTCAGGGCGGTGTCCTTGAGGCTCTCGCCCTTGGAGACCGAGGAGCCCTTGGCGGAGAAGTTGATGACGTCCGCGGAGAGCCGCTTCTCGGCGGCCTCGAAGGAGGTCTTGGTGCGGGTCGAGTCCTCGAAGAAGAGGTTGACGACGGTCCGGCCGCGGAGGGTCGGGAGCTTCTTGACGGCCCGGCCGGACAGCTGGGCGAGCTCCTCGGCGGTGTCCAGGATGAGCAGCGCGTCGTCGCGGGTGAGGTCTGCGGCGGACACGAGGTGGCGCTTCACGCGGGTTACTCCGGGAGGTGCGGTACGGACGGCTGGGAGGCCAGGGCCTGCGAGGAGCGGGCCGCGAAGTCGCGGTCGCCGACGAGGACGGCGTCCACGCCGTCGCGGTCGGCGAGGCGGACCTGGACGGCCTCGCGCAGCGAGGTGGGGAGGTTCTTGCCCACGTAGTCGGCGCGGATCGGCAGCTCGCGGTGGCCCCGGTCGACCAGGACGGCGAGCTGCACGGCGCGCGGGCGCCCGATGTCGTTGAGCGCGTCGAGAGCGGCCCGGATGGTGCGGCCGGAGAAGAGCACGTCGTCGACGAGGATCACCAGCCGGCCGTCGATGCCGCCGGGCGGGATCTCGGTGTGCTCCAGCGCGCGGGCGGGCTTCAGCCGCAGATCGTCCCGGTACATGGTGATGTCCAGGGTGCCGAGCGGGATCTCCTGCCCGGTGATCTGGGCGAGCCTGGCGTGCAGGCGCCGGGCGAGGTGGACGCCCCTGGTGTGGATGCCGAGCAGCACGACGTCCTCGGCGCCCTTGGCGCGCTCGACGATCTCGTGCGCTATCCGGGTGACGACCCGGGCGATGTCCGTGCCGTCCAGCACCTGGTGCGGCGGTCGCGGAGCGGTTTCCTGGTGTGCGGTCATGCCGAAGCGGACCTCCTTCCCCGCCTCACGGGACGGGCCTTAAAGGATGTCTGGGATGCCCCCGCCGACTCGGCGCGGGCTCCGGCCATCCTATCAGCGCGGTTTTCAGCCAACCGACGGCCATCATTCCGCTTCCCCGGGTTCATGCGCCGGACGCACCGCTGATGCGGCCCATTCGCACGACTGCCCCATTCGGCTTGACGCAGCTACCTCACTCTACGTAACCTCACAGTGAGTTACGAGACGGACGTCGAACCCACCGGTAACGACGTCGGCCTATCGCCCGTGACCCACCACTGAACGCGAAGCAATCTCGTCCGGGGAGATCAATGTCCAGCGACTACGCGAAGCAGCTCGGAGGCAAGCTCCGAGCCATCCGCACTCAGCAGGGGCTCTCCCTGCACGGTGTCGAGGAGAAGTCCCAGGGGCGCTGGAAGGCAGTCGTCGTCGGCTCGTACGAGCGTGGCGACCGTGCGGTCACCGTGCAGCGGCTGGCCGAACTGGCCGAGTTCTACGGGGTCCCGGTGCAGGAGCTGCTGCCCGGCGGCACGCCGGGCGGCGCGGCCGAGCCGCCGCCGCGCCTGGTCCTGGACCTGGAGAGACTGACTCAGGTCCCGTCCGAGAAGGCCGGCCCGCTGCAGCGCTACGCGGCGACCATCCAGAGCCAGCGCGGCGACTACAACGGCAAGGTGCTGTCGATCCGCCAGGACGACCTGCGCACCCTGGCCGTGATCTACGACCAGTCGCCGTCGATCCTCACCGAGCAGCTGATCTCCTGGGGCGTGCTCAACCCCGACGCGCGCCGCGCGGTGCGCGAGGAGGAGGCGAGCTGAGGCTCGCCGCACCGGCTCCCCTCGGCGGGGGCCACTGAGTACCGACGCACTGGTACTGGCACGAACGAGCAGGACCCCACAGCAGTGGGCAGCAGAAACGTCACGGCGCGGCCTCCCCTCCGGGGGTGCCGCGCCGTGGCGCGTCCGGCGTACCGCGCTTCGGCGGGGCGGCCTCAGCAGACCGTCTCCAGCCGGTAGCCCGGCTCGGCCGCCACCCCGTCCAGCCGGACCGGACCGGCGGCCGGCGCCCACACCCGGCCCTCGCTGGCCCAGGCCCAGGCCGTCGGCCGGTACTCCCCGCAGGCCGCCGCCGAGCCCTGCGCGCCGTGCAGCACGGCCAGCCCGGGCAGCTCCCGGGCCAGCCCGGCGCAGAACACCGCGCAGAGCAGTTCGAGGTCCTCGTCGTTGATCCGGACCACCCCGTCCTCCCACTGGAGCACCCGGGCCGCCGCGGCCAGCCGCCCGCCGGGCGCGTCCACCGCCAGGCGCAGCTCGTAGGCCCCGCACCCGGCCCCCAGCAGCATCCGGCGGAACACCTCGGCGCCGCGCTCGTAGGCGGCCCGCACGGCCTCGTCCCGCTCCCCGTACAGCCCGCCGTCGAGCAGCAGGTCGGCGTGGCGCAGGGTCAGGCCGTTCTCCCGGGCCCGGACCAGCCGGGGGACGAAGTCGCCGGCCAGCTCCTCGCCCTGGTAGGCGAGCAGCTGGGTCTGCAGCGGCGGGTTGACCAGGTAGCGGTCCCGGGCGGCCGGTTCGGCCGGGTCGAGGCCGTGCAGCAGGCAGAACTCGGCGAAGTCCTGCGGATGGAACATCCGGGCCCGGACGGTGTCGAAGCGGTCCCGGGCGTCGGCGAGCAGCTCGGCCGTCTCGCGCAGGTAGTGCTCGAAGTCGGGCGCGTCGGAGAGGCGCCAGGCGCGGGCCCGCTCGAAGTCCGCGGCGTCGGTCAGCACGCCGATCACGAAGGCCTGGCCGGCGCCCTCGGCCCGCTGCCGCTCGCAGCCCTCGGCGCGCTCCACGCGCTCGGCCCGGTCGGCTCCCGCTCGCGAACGGCCCCGGGGGCGGGGGCCCGCGGCGGTGCAGTCGGGGGTGCGGCGGGCGCGGCCGTTGCGGCTCATCGGGGCTCCTCGGGCGGGGGCGGACGGGTCGACGGCGGGAGTGCCGCCGACCGTTGTCCTCCCCCGCCCCGCGTGGCGCACACGTACGACGTGTCACAGGAATGTAACCGAGGGTGAATCGGGTGTTTGGAGTCACGCACGGTTGTGCGGCCGCTCCGCGCGCGCCCGGCGCACCTGATGGACCGTCACGCCCCGCACCCACGCCGCACCCGCCCCGAGCGCCGGGTCAAGAGCGCCCGGAGGCGAGCGGGCGACGACGCGGCCTCACGCCTGGCGCGGCACCCGCGCGAGCTGGCGGGACTGGGCGACCAGCCGGCCGGTCTCGTCCCAGACCTCGGCGTCCTCCTCGAAGTAGCCGCCGGCCAGGTTCCGGGTGGCGTGCACCACCCGCAGCCAGCCCGGCGCGGGCTTGGCCCGCAGGTGCACGGTCAGCTCGACGGTCGGCGCCCAGCCCGGCATCCCGAGGTCGAAGGTGACCGGCGGCAACGCGTCGGCGACCAGCAGGAGCAGCAGCGGGTCCGGCTGGCGGCCGTCGGCGAGCCGGAACCAGCCCTGGATCCGGCCGGTGCCGGACGGCTGGCCGAGCGCCCAGCCGATGGTGGCGGGGTCGAGCCGGAGGTCGAACCGCTCCAGCAGGGCGGCCTGCGCGATCAGCTCCTTGGGCGCGTGCTCGACGCCGATGCACTGGTCCGGCGGCGGCAGCTGCGGCGGCACCGCGCTGGTGCGCACCTCGCCGTCGTGGGTGGCCAGGTCGCCGTGGGTGGCGACCACCCGCAGCCGCTCCACGCCGTCCTGGCTGAGCGAGGCGGTGCCGGTGGAGAGCGAGCGGCCGGTGCGGATCACCTCGGTGCGGACGGTGGCCGGGCCGGGGACGGCGGCGGAGAGGTAGTAGCCGCTGATCGAGACCGGGTCGGCGTGCTCGGCGCTCTCCGCCCGGGTGGCGTGCGCCAGGGAGAGCGCGTGGCCGGCGACCGCGAGCAGCAGCCCGCCGTTGACGCCGCCGCCGATCTGCCAGCCGGCGCCGAGCTCGCCGTCGTAGCGGCCGGGCTCCGCCGGGTGCGGGGTGAGCGCGATGCCCTGGTCGAACTCGCTGCGGATCGCCGTGGTCATGGGGGGTGGCCTGCCCTTCGCTGCGGGGTCGCCGACGGGCGTGGGCCGTCGGCGCACCAGGTTACTGGCGAGTAGGGGACCACCATACGCCGCCCGGGTGAAACGCACGACGGCCGTCGGACCGTTCCCGGTCCGACGGCCGTCGGTGTGCGGCGGAGGGGCTGATCAGCGGCGGATGCCGGGCTTCAGCTCCATGAAGCGGGCCAGCAGGCCGTTGACGAACGCCGGCGAGTCGTCCGTGGAGAACTCCTTGGCGATCTCCACGGCCTCGTCCACGACGACGGCGTCCGGGACGCCGTCCTCCCAGATCAGCTCGTACGCGCCGAGCCGCAGGACGTTGCGGTCCACGATCGGCATCCGGTCGAGCGTCCAGCCGACCGCGTACTGCGAGATCAGCTCGTCGATCCGGCGGACGTGCTGGACGACGCCCTCGACCAGCTCCATGGTGTACTCGGCCACCTGCGGGGTGCCCTCGTCCGGCTTCGGCTCCCGGGCCCGGGCCACCCAGTCGGCGAGGACCGTCAGCGGGTCGACCCCGCGGTGATCAGCCTCGAACAGGATCTGGAAGGCTCGCGTGCGGGCCTTGGTACGTGCGGACGACACGGACTTACTTCACCCGGCCGAGGTAGCTGCCGTCGCGGGTGTCGACCTTGACCTTCTCGCCGGTGGTGACGAACAGCGGCACCTGGATCTCGGCGCCGGTCTCCAGCGTCGCCGGCTTGGTGCCACCGGTCGAGCGGTCGCCCTGGACGCCCGGCTCGGTCTCGGCGATCTCCAGCTCGACGGAGGTCGGGAGCTCGATGTAGAGCACCGCGCCCTCGTTGGTGGCGACCAGGGCCTCGAAGCCCTCCAGCAGGTACTTGGCGGCGTCACCGACGACGGCCGGCTCGATGGTGAGCTGGTCGTAGGTGTCCATGTCCATGAACACGAAGTTCTCGCCGTCCTTGTACGAGAACTGCATGCCGCGCTTGTCGACGTTGGCGGTCTCGACCTTGGTGCCCGCGTTGAAGGTCTTGTCGACGACCTTGCCCGTCAGGACCTCCTTGAGCTTGGTGCGCACGAAGGCCGGGCCCTTGCCGGGCTTGACGTGCTGGAACTCGACGACGGACCAGAGCTTCCCGCCGTCCAGCTTGAGAACCATGCCGTTCTTGAGATCGTTCGTGGAAGCCACGGGCGCACTAACTCCTGGATATAGCTGTCAAGGAACCAAGGAACGCGTCCTGCGGCGCGGTAGCGTCACAGCGCGAGGAGCTCCTTGGTGGTGATGGTGAGCAGCTCGGGCCCGCCCTCTTCAAGGGGGCGCACGACGAGCGTGTCCTCGATCCGGACCCCGCCCCGGCCCGGGAGGTGGACCCCAGGACCGACGGTGACCGGCACGCGGCTGTCCAGTTTACCCATGTCCGACGGACCGAGGCGCGGCGCCTCCCGAATCTCCAGCCCGATGCCGTGGCCGATCGGGTGCGGAGAACTCTCGGTGTGCCCGGCGGCCTGGAGGATCTCGCGCGCGGCCTGGTCGGGCACGTACTGCTCGACGCCCGGGCCGAGCGCCTCCCGCCCGGCCCGCTGGGCGCGGAACACCAGCCGGTGCAGCTCGACCTGCCAGGGCGCGGGGGCCGCCCCGATCACGAAGGTCCGGGCGGTCGACACCCCGTACCCGCGGTACTGGGCGCCGAGCACCACGGTCAGGAAGTCGCCCTCCTCCACCCGCCGGTCGGTGGGCTGGTGCGCGGGCTGGCCGGAGTGGCTGCCGGTGCCGACCGAGACCGGGAACGCCGCCCGGTCCGCGCCGTGGTCGATCATCCGGCGCTCCAGCTCCATCGCCAGGTGCCGTTCGGTCCGGCCGACCAGGATCGACTCCAGCAGTTCGCCGAGCGCCTGATCGGCGATCTCGGCGGCGATCCGCAGGTCGGCGATCTCGTGCTCGTCCTTCACCACCCGCAGCCGCTCGACCGCCTGCCCGAGGTCCGCCAGCCGCACCCCCTCGGCCAGCCCGGCCACCGCGCGGTGCCGGGTGACGGTCAGGTCGTGCTCCTCGACGGCGAGGGCCGCGATCCGCAGCCCGGCCGCGGCGCCGGCGGTGGCCAGGGCGGTGTCCGCCCCGGCCGCCACCGGGAGCCGGGTGAGGTCGGGGGCTATCAGGTGCTCTCCGGTGTCGTCCGGCGGCAGGTCGTCCGGCAGCGCCAGCAGCACCCGGTCCCGGGTGAGCAGCAGCGTCGCGCCGCACGGCGGGCACCCGGTGAGGTACCGCACGTTCGCCGCCCGGGTGATCAGCGCCGCGTCGGCCCCGGTCGCACTGCAGTGCTCCCGCAACCGCTCCCGCCGGCCCGCGTACGCATCAGCCATGCGTCGAGCCTACGAACCCGCACCCCGTTCCGCCCGCCGAACGCCCCCACCCGGGCACCCGCTTCCCCCTCCCCTGTTCCGCTACGGCTCGATCAACCCCCGCCGGCAGGCGGCCACCAGGTGCTGCGGCACGAGCACCTCCCGCCCGTCCACCGTGATCGCCACCAGCCGCGGCGCCACCGCCTTCCACCGGGCCCGGCGGTGCCTCGTGTTGCTCCGGGAGGTCTTGCGCTTCGGAACTGCCATGGTCGTGGGCTCCTTACCGGGAGACGTAGGGGAGCAGGGCCATCTCGCGGGCGTTCTTGATCGCCCGGGCCATGGCGCGCTGCTGCTGGACGGTGAGGCGGGTGACCCGGCGGCTGCGGATCTTGCCCCGGTCGGAGATGAACTTCCGCAGCAGGTCGGTGTCCTTGTAGTCGATGTACTCGATGCCGGCCGCGATCAGCGGGTTGGGCCGCGGCTTCGGCGGGTTGCTGCGCTTGCGCATGCGGGTCGGGAGTCCTCTCGGAGGGCGGGGTCGGGCGAACGGGAATCAGTGCGCGGGGTCGAGCAGGTCGGCGAAGGCGTCCGGGAGCGCCTTCCAGCCGGGTTCGCCCGCGGCGAGTTCGGCGTCGGTGAGCAGGCAGGAGTCGAGCAGCCCGGTCAGGCCGTCGACGTCCAGCCCCTCCGCAGTGAAGCTGAGCTGCTGCACCCGGTCACCGTGCAGCGGGTGCCAGTCGAGCGCCGCCGCGGCCCGCCGGGTGGGCGGGTAGAGGTCCCAGGCGGCGTCGGGCAGGGCGCTCAGCCAGGGCCCGCACTCCTCGACGGCGAGGTTGGCCCCGGCCGCGTCCCAGGCCAGCATCAACTCCGGCCGGTTGGCGAGCCAGAACCGGCCGCGGCTGCGCTGCGCGGCGGGGACGAGGAGCTCCAGCGCCTCGTGCAGCCGGCCGGGGTGCAGCGGGCGGCGGCGTTCCCAGACCAGGGTGGTGACGCCCGCCTCGTCGTGCTCCTGCGGGAGCAGGGCGAGGGCCGGGTTGACCCGGTCGCGGGCCGCGGCGACGTCGAAGCCGCCGAGCGCGGCCCGGGTGAGCGCGCCGGTGCCGAGCCGGACGGTGCGCGCGGTGGGGTGGAGCTGACGCAGCAGCGCGAGCCCCGGCGCGTGCGCGGTGGCGCGCGGCACGGCGAGCGTGGTGGCGTACTCGATCTGGTGGGCCAGTGCCTCGGCCCGGCTGCGCAGGTCGGTGGCGGCGGTGTGCTCGCCGTGCTCGACCAGGTCGTCGGGGACGGACAGCTCGGCGGTGAGCCGTTCCGGGTCGACGGCGGTGACCATCCCGGCGAGTTCGACCGCGTCGGCCAGCAGGCGGCCGTCGACCTCTCCCCCGGCGATCACCTCCACCGCCGGGTGCGGGTCGCTGCCGCCCCAGAGTTCGACGACGGCCAGTCCGTACCGGCCCTCGTCGGCGATGGCGAGCAGCCTGGGCAACAGGTCCGCCCGGAGCGCGCAGCACGGGCAGTCGTTGAGCAGCGGCACCCGCTCGCGGTCGTACGGGCCCTCGGCGTCGCGCAGGTGGCGGTGGACGGTGCCGAAGGAGGCGTCGCGCAGGTCGTGGTGGAGGACGACGGCGTCGACGGCGGTGTCGAGGAGTTCCTGGACGGCGAGGCGGCGTTCGGCGGCGTGCAGTCCGGCGACCACCACGACGGGCAGCTTGACGGTGTCGGTCATCGGGGCCTCCTCGCTCACCAGCTGGCCTTGCGGACGCCGGGCAGCTGTCCGGCGTGCGCGTGGGTGCGGAGGTTGATCCGGGAGAGGCCGAAGGCGCGCAGGTAGCCGCGCGGGCGGCCGTCGACGGCGTCCCGGTTGCGGACCCGGGTGGCGCTGGCGTCGCGCGGCTGGCGGGCGAGTTCGGCCTGGGCGGCGGCGCGCTCGGCCGGGCTGCTCGCGGGGCTCGCGATGGTCCGCTTCAGCTCGGCGCGGCGCTCGGCGTAGCGGGCGACCACGGCGCGGCGGCGCTCGTTCTTGGCGATCTTGCTCTGCTTGGCCATCAGACCTTCTCCCCCCGGGCGCGGATGCGGGCGACGGCGGCCTCGATGCCGATGAGGTCGACGGTCTTCAGGCCCTTGGCGCTGAGGGTGAGCCGGACGTACCGGCCCTCGCCGGGCAGCCAGTAGCGCTTGCGCTGGATGTTGGGGTCGAAGCGGCGGGGGGTGCGGCGGTGCGAGTGGGAGATCGCATTGCCGAAGCCGGGCCGGCGGCCGGTGAGCTGGCAGTGGGCGGACATGGGGGCTCCACGGTCGTGCGGGAACGGGCAGGACGGAGCTCACGTTACACCAGATGAAAACGATTCCCATTTCCGGGTACGTTTTCCCGGCCCACCTCCCGGCCCGGGGCCGCCCCCCGGGCCGGGAAAACGCGACGCCCGCCGGAATCCGAGGGATTCCGGCGGGCGTGACGTGGGGCCCTTGCCTGCTACTCGGGGTCGGCCGCCGGTCCGACCGGCTTCGGGGCCCACTTCTGCTCCACCCCGGCCAGCCGCCAGTAGGCGATGGCGGCCGCCCAGACCACCACGAACAGGCCGACGATCGCGTAGCCGACGTTGTCCAGCGAGATCTCCGCGATCCAGCCGCTCACCGGGTCGGTGAGGTCGAACTTCTCGTGCAGCACCCCGACCAGCTCGATGGTCCCGATGATGAACGCCACCGCGATGGACAGCCCGGTGATGGTCAGGTTGTAGTACACCTTCCGCACCGGGTTGGAGAACGCCCACTGGTAGGCGAAGTTCATGAAGGTGCCGTCCAGCGTGTCGAACAGGCTCATCCCGGCCGCGAACAGCAGTGGCAGGCAGACGATCGCGTACCAGGGCAGGCCGGAGGCGGCGCCCGAGCCGGCCATCACCATCAGCGTGACCTCGGTCGCGGTGTCGAAGCCCAGTCCGAGCACCATGCCGACCGGGAACATCTGGCCGGGCCGGGTGATCGAACGGGTCGCCCGGTTCAGCACCCGGGCCAGGAAACCGCGCGAGTTGAGGTGCTCCTCCAGCTCGGCCTCGTCGTACTTCCCGGCCTTCATCGAGCGGAACACCTTCAGGATGCCGAACAGCGCCGCCAGGTTGAGCGCGCCGATCAGGTACAGGAAGGCCCCGGAGGCCGAGGTTCCGACCACGCCCAGCCACTGGTGGGTGGTGGACTCGTCGTCCATCAGCGTGCTCGCCAGCTGCGCGCCGCCCGCCACCAGGGCGGCCATCAGGACCACCATCGAGGAGTGGCCGAGCGCGAACCAGAAGCCCACCGAGACCGGCCGCTTGCCGTCGGCCATCAGCTTGCGGGTGGTGTTGTCGATCACCGCGATGTGGTCGGCGTCGAAGGCGTGCCGCATGCCCAGGGTGTAGGCGGTGATGCCCAGGCCCACCCCGAAGACCTGGGTGCCGACCTCGTACTTCTCCGGCGCGACCAGGAAGATCAGCGTGCCGAACGCCACCACGTGCATGGCCAGGATCACGCCCATCAACCCGGCCGTGCGGACGGTGTCCTCGCGCCGCCAGCGGAAGGTGGGCAGGACGGTGGGCGCCGCCGGAACGGCGGCGGTATCGGGCAGGGTCATCCTCGGATCACGCTCCAGCACCTCGTGGAAAGACTTCGTGAGATGCCGTGGCCGGTCTCCTGGCTTACGGGGCACCCGTACCCGCCTTCCCGGGCGCGCGAGGCACCCAGTGGCGTCGTGGATACGGACGACTCCCCCCGATCACAGTGGCGAGGGCCGCTCCGGACTGGGACCCCTGAGGGTCCGTCACCGGTCTTCCCGAGCACCACGGCGGGGAACACCGTAGGGGCAGTGAATGAACCCATGCAAGGCTGCGCACCTGCGCAGGTGTCCAGGATCACAGCCCGCCGCCTGCAAGAATGGGCCGTATGCATCTCGTACCGGCCGACCGCGCGGGCCACCGCACCATCGACGGCCACCGGGTCTGCGAGGCCATCGCCGCGATCGGCGACACCGGCCACGTCCGCTCCTGGGCCGAGCGGTTCTCGCTGCTCGCCGACCCCGGACGCCTCGCCCTGCTGCTCGCCCTGCACCGGGCCGGCCCCCTCGCCGTCACCGACCTCGCGGTGGCCACCGGCATGCGCGACCCCGCCGTCTCCCAGGCCCTACGGCTGCTGCGGACGGCCGGCGTGGTGCTCGGCGAGAAGGACGGACGTGTCGTGCGCTACCGGCTCGTGGACGCGTCCCTGCGCCCCCTCCTCGACGAATGCGCCGTCGACACCCCCCTCGACCACCCCGACCACCCCGAACCCACCCACCCCACCGCCGCCGCCGCCGGCTGACCCCCCGTCCGGGCGGGCGCACTCCGGCGGCGCGGCTCGTTCAGCCGGCCCCTATCGCTTCTGACAGGACGGGCACCAGAAGAGGTTCCGGGAGGCGTGGGGTTCGGTGCGGACTTCGGTGGTGCAGACGAGGCAGGGCATCCCGGCGCGGCGGTAGACGTAGACCTCGCCGCCGTGGTCGTCGACGCGGGGTGGGCGGCCCATCGCCTCGGGGGTGTGTTCGGGGCGGACGGTGTCGATCCGGCCCGCGTCGACGCCCTCGCGCATCAGGGCCACGAGGTCGGCCCAGATCGCGTCCCACTCCGCGCGGCGCAGGTCGCGGCCGGCCCGGTGCGGGTCGATGCCGTGCCGGAACAGCACCTCGGCGCGGTAGACGTTGCCGACGCCGGCCAGCACCTTCTGGTCCATCAGCAGGGCGGCGACGGTCGTCCGGCTGCCCGATATCCGCCGCCAGGCGGCGTCCGGGTCGGCGTCGGCGCGCAGCGGGTCCGGGCCGAGCCGGGCGGCGACGGCGGCCTTCTCGGCGCCGGTGATCAGCGCGCAGGTGTTGGGGCCGCGCAGGTCGGCGTAGTGCTCGTCGTTCGCCAGGCGCAGCCGGACCAGGCCGACCGGCTCCGGCGGCGGGCCGCCGGCGAGCTCGCCGAAGGTGAAGCCGCCGTACAGGCCGAGGTGGATGTGGACCCAGGAGTCGTCGCCGAAGCCCAGGAAGAGGTGCTTCCCGGTGGCCTCGGCCGCCACCAGCTCCCGGCCGTCGATCAGCTTGGCGCCGTCGGCGAACCGCCCCTGCGGGCTGCTGGCGTCGACCGGACGGCCGCCGAAGGCGCGGCGGTTCTCGGCGGCGAGGCGGTGGATGATGTGGCCTTCCGGCACGGGCGCGGCTCCCCCCGATGATTCGTTCAGGACTTGGGCGTGTCTGGCAGTTCCCGCCAGACACGCCCTCCATCATCCCAGCCCGCACCGACAGGACCGACGGACCGGACCGGCCGGTCAGCGCACCGGGATGCCCATCAGCCGGGCCAGGATCAGCCGGTCGAGTTCGGCGGCGGTGGCGGCGACGTCGAGGTGGGAGTTGTCGATGATCGGCAGCCCGGAGTTGTACCAGCCGGCCATCCGGCCGTGGATCCGGGCCACCTCCTCGTCGCCGAGCCGGCGGTTGCCGCTGCGCCGGGCGTTGCGGCTGAGCACCGAGTCCAGGCTGGGCAGCAGCACCACCGGGATCATGCCGGGGCCGATGTGCCGCTTCCAGCCGCCGAGGCCGATGGCGGGGCGGTCGGGGAAGACGGCGTCGTCGATGATGCAGGAGATGCCGTTGGCGAGGTAGTTGCGGCAGGCGAAGCCGCAGGTGCGGCGGGCCAGCCGGTACTGGGCCTCGGAGGCGTTGTTCCAGCCGGACTGCGGGTTGGCGAAGCCGGACTGCACCCACTCGCGGACGTCGTCGAGGCTGATGTGCGCGGTCGGGGTGGGGCGCCGCTCGGCCCAGTAGCGGGCGACGGTGGTCTTGCCGGCGCCGGCCGGGCCGATCAGCAGGACGGCGATCGGGCCGGTGGGCGCGTGCTGCTGCGGCGGGTGGGCGGGCAGCTGGACGGGCGCGCCGGGCGGCAGCAGGAAGTGCCCGGTGGAGCCTGCGGGCACCGGCGCGGGAACAGGCGCGTGCGCCGGAGCGGGCGCGGGTGCAGGGGCGTGCGCGGGCCCCGGTGCGCCGGGTGGAGCGGACGGCCCCTGCGGCCCTCCGGGGATCACCGGCAGCGGCACGGTCGGCGGCCCGGACGAGGCCACGGGGGCACCGGGCACACCAGGCGCGACCGCAGGAGCGACGGCCCCCGGCACCGTTCCCCCCGGGTACGGCGGAACCGGCGGAGCGACGGGACGTGGGGGGACGGGTCCACCCCCGGTGTACTGCGTCACGGTCACCTCCCGATTCCTTCAGCGGGGACACTACACGGCGGCCCGGCGGTGGACACAGTCCGCCACCGGGCCGCCCCAGGTCACCGCCCCGCGGCCGACCCGCGCACCGACCCGCCGTCAGCTCGCGGCGAGCTCCCCGGCGAGCGCGCGCAGCGCCAGCTCGTACGAGCCGATCCCGAACCCGGCGATCGTGCCGGAGGCGACCGCGGCGATCACCGAGGTGTGCCGGAAGGTCTCCCGGGCGTACGGGTTGGAGAT
This sequence comes from Kitasatospora sp. NPDC093806, assembly GCF_040683335.1. Classification (NCBI taxonomy): domain Bacteria; kingdom Bacillati; phylum Actinomycetota; class Actinomycetes; order Kitasatosporales; family Streptomycetaceae; genus Kitasatospora; species Kitasatospora sp. NPDC093806. The sequence continues at coordinate 7,680 of NZ_JBFBDO010000091.1, read as the reverse complement.
GTGCACCTCGATCAGCGGCGCGGTCCGCTGCGCGGCGGCGTCCCGCATCGCGTACGAGTAGTGGGTGAACGCGCCCGGGTTGATCACCACCGGCACCCGCCCGTCGGCCGCCTCGTGCAGCCACTCGACCATCCGCTGCTCGGAGTTGGTCTCGTGCACCTCGACGTCCAGGCCCAGCTCCTTGCCGAGCGCGGTGCAGCGCTCGACCAGCCCGGCGTACGAGGTGGCGCCGTAGACGTCCGGTTCGCGGCTGCCGAGCCGGCCCAGGTTGGGGCCGTTGAGCACCATCACCCGGGTCACGAGGAGACCTCCGCGTAGGCGGCGACCAGCAGCGACGGGTCGGGGCCCTCCAGGACGGAGGTCTTGCCGAGGCCGTCCAGGACGATGAAACGGATCAGGTCGCCGCGCGACTTCTTGTCGATCTTCATGGCGTCCAGCAGCTTGGGCCAGGCGTCCGCGCGGTAGCTGAGCGGCAGGCCGACCGAGGCGAGCACGGTGCGGTGCCGGTCGGCGGTCTCGTCGTCCAGCCGCCCGGCCAGCCGGCCGAGCTCGGCGGCGAACACCATGCCGATCGAGATGGCCGCGCCGTGCCGCCACTTGTAGCGCTCGTTGCGCTCGATGGCGTGCCCGAGGGTGTGCCCGTAGTTGAGGATCTCCCGCCGGCCGGACTCCTTGAGGTCGCCGGTGACGACGTCGGCCTTGACCTGGATGGCCCGGCGGATCAGCTCGACGGTGTGCGGCCCGGCCGGGGTCTTCGCGCCCTCCGGGTCGGCCTCGATCAGGTCGAGGATGGCCGGGTCGGCGATGAAGCCGCACTTGATGACCTCGGCGAGGCCGGAGACGTAGTCGTGCTTCGGCACCGTCTCCAGGGTCGCCAGGTCGGCCAGCACGCCCACCGGCGGGTGGAAGGCGCCGACCATGTTCTTGCCCTCGGCGATGTTGATGCCGGTCTTGCCGCCGACCGCCGCGTCGACCATGCCGAGCAGCGTGGTGGGCATCGAGACCCAGCGGACGCCGCGCAGCCAGGTGGCCGCGACGAAGCCGGCCAGGTCGGTGGTGGCGCCGCCGCCGAGGCCGACCACGACGTCGCTGCGGGTGAACCCGGTCTGCCCGAGCACCGACCAGCAGTACGCGGCCACCTCGACGCTCTTCGCCTCCTCGGCGTTGGGCACCTGGAGGGCGATCGCCTCGTAGCCCTCGCCGGCCAGGTCCTCGCGGATGGCGTCGGCGGTGGCGGAGAGCGCCTCCGGGTGGATGATCGCCACCCGCTTGGCCCGGGGGCCGATCAGCGGGGCCAGCTCGCCGAGCAGCTGGTGCCCGATCAGCACGTCGTACGGGTCGTGGCCGGCGCTGCCGCCGACGTGAATCCTGACGGTCTCAGTCATGAGGGGTTCTTCAGCTCCAGTGCTTCCAGTACGGCGTCCGCGACCTGCTCGGGCGTGCGGTCCGCGGTGTCGACGACGGCGGTGGCCACCTCCAGGTAGAGGGGGCGGCGGGCGTCCATCAGCTCCCGCCAGCGGGCCCGCGGGTTGACCGCGAGCAGCGGGCGGGGGGCGTCCAGGCCGACCCGCTTGACCGCGTCGGCCAGCGGGACCTCCAGGAACACCACCGGCAGCCCGCGCAGCAGTTCGCGGGTGGCGTCGGCCATCACCGCGCCGCCGCCGAGCGCCAGCACGCCGCCGTGGGTCTCGGCGGCGGCCCGCACGGCCGCCACCTCCAGCGCGCGGAAGTGCGGCTCGCCCTCGTCGATGAAGATCTCCGGGATGGGCTTGCCGGCGCCTTCCTCGATGTCCGCGTCGGTGTCCCGGAAGCCGACGCCGAGGCGCTCGGCGAGGGCCCGCCCGACGGTGGACTTGCCACTGCCGGGCGGACCGACCAGCACCACCACGGGTGCGGTCATCGGACGATCAGGTGGTCGAGGTAGTTCTGCACGTTGCGGCGGGTCTCCGACACGTGGTCGCCGCCGAACTTCTCGTTCACCGCGTCGGCCAGCACCAGCGCGACCATCGCCTCGGCGACGATGCCGGCGGCCGGCACGGCGCAGACGTCGGAGCGCTGGTGGTGCGCCTTGGCCGGCTCGCCGGTGCGCACGTCCAGGGTGCGCAGCGCGCGCGGGACGGTCGCGATCGGCTTCATCGCGGCGCGCACCCGCAGCAGCTCGCCGGTGGACAGGCCGCCCTCGGTGCCGCCGGAGCGGCCGGAGGTGCGCTTGGCGCCCTCGGGGGTCGGGACGATCTCGTCGTGCGCCTGCGAGCCGGGGACCCGGGCCAGCTCGAAGCCGTCGCCGACCTCGACGCCCTTGATCGCCTGGATGCCCATCAGCGCGGCGGCCAGCCGCGCGTCCAGCCGGCGGTCCCAGTGGACGTGCGAGCCGAGGCCGACCGGGACGCCGTAGGCGAGCACCTCGACGACGCCGCCGAGGGTGTCGCCGTCCTTGTGGGCCTGGTCGATCTCGGCGACCATCGCCTTCGACGCGTCGGGGTCCAGGCAGCGGACCGGGTCGGCGTCCAGCCGCGCCTCGTCCGAGGGCAGCGGCAGCACGCCGGCCGGGGCCTTGGCGGCGGCCAGCTCGACCACGTGGCTGACGATCTCGATGCCGCAGGTCTCCTTGAGGTAGGAGCGGGCGACGGCGCCGAGCGCGACCCGGGCCGCGGTCTCGCGGGCGGAGGCGCGCTCCAGGATCGGGCGGGCCTCCTCGATCGAGTACTTCTGCATGCCGGCCAGGTCGGCGTGGCCGGGGCGGGGGCGGGTCAGCGCCTCGTTGCGGGCCAGACCGGCCAGCACCTCGGGGTCGACCGGGTCGGCCGACATGACCTGCTCCCACTTCGGCCACTCGGTGTTGCCGACCATGACCGCGACCGGGCTGCCCATGCTCAGGCCGTGCCGGACGCCGCCGAGGAAGGTGACCTCGTCCTGCTCGAACTTCATCCGTGCGCCGCGACCGTAACCGAGCCGGCGGCGCGCCAGCGCGTCGGCCACCACGGCGGTGGTGACCGGTACACCGGCGGGCAGCCCCTCCAGCGTCGCGACGAGTGCGGGGCCGTGCGACTCCCCCGCCGTCAGCCAGCGCAACGTACCCAACGGAGCTCCTTCATCAGCGGGCCGGCGCGGCGGGAGCGCCGCACCCGGCCCGGGCGTGCCTTCTCCCCGAATCCTTTCATGCCGAACGGCCCCCCGGCGGGGCAGTCCGGTCACCGGACAGGAATCGGCCGCCCTGCGGACCGCTGGATGCCTCCGGATCCTCCGGGTACGCCCTGGTCAGCGCGTCGCCAGCGCGGCCTCCCCGGCCGCCCGGACCGCCGCCAGCGGGCCCGGGGTGCCGCCGGTGAAGAGCTCGTCCTGGAGCACCGCCTGGTGCACCAGCAGGTCGAGGCCGCCGAGCACGGTGGCGCCGCGGTCCGCGCAGGCCGCCGCCAGCCGGGTCGGCCACGGGTGGTACAGCACGTCGAACAGCGCGCCCGGCGCGGCGGGCAGGGCGTCGGCGAAGCCGTCGGTCGCCCCGGCCGGGGTGGTGGAGACGGTGAGCGGGTGGGCCAGCGCCTCGGCGCCGAGCGCCCAGTCGGCGGTCCGCACGGCGACGCCGAGCCGCTCGCCGAGGACGGCCATCTCGCGGGCCCGCTCGGGGCTGCGGACGTAGACGGTGACCTCGTGGGCGCCGAGCCGGGCCAACGCGGCCAGCGCCGAGGCGGCGGTGGCCCCGGCGCCGAGCACCGCGGCGGTGGCGACCTCGCCGATGCCGCGCTCGCGCAGCGCGTTGACCAGGCCGGGGACATCGGTGTTGTGACCGGTGCGGCGCCCGTCGGCGGTGAACACCACGGTGTTCACCGCCTCGACCGCGCGGGCGGTGTCGCCGACCTCGTCGAGCAGCGGGATGATCGCCCGCTTGAGCGGCATGGTGAGCGACAGGCCCGCCCACTCGGCCTCGTCGAGCCCGGCGAGGAAGCCGGGCAGCCCGGCCTCGTCCACCTCGAAGCGCTCGTACGTCCAGCCGGTCAGCCCGAGCGCCGCGAAGGCGGCCCGGTGCAGGTCCGGCGAGAGCGAGTGGGCGATCGGCGAGCCGAGGACGGCCGCCCGGTGCTTGCTGGTCACGCTGTTCGGTCCTCCTGCGGCCGGTCCGCTCGCCGTCGGCACGGTGCCGCGGTCACTTGGTGGTGCAGTGGACGGCCGCCGCGTCGAACTTCTGACCGGCCGCCGTGCAGTACGCCTCGACGTTCTTCGCGTGCTCGGTGTCCGTCTCCGCGAACAGGGTCTGGGTCGGCGACATCGCGATGAAGTACAGCCACTTGCCGTCCGCCGGGTTCAGCGTCGCCTTGAGCGCGTCGTCCCCGGGGTTGGAGATCGGGCCCGGCGGCAGACCGGCGTTGTAGTAGGTGTTGTACTTGTTCGAAGCGTCGTTGATGTCCTTCTTGTCGAGCGTCTTGCGGCCCAGCGCGTACTGCAGCGTGGTGTCCATGCCGAGCTTGCCGTTGACCTTGCCCTTGTCGGCCAGCCGGTTCTGGATGGTCCGGGCCATCTTGGCGAAGTCGGCCACGTTGTTGCCCTCGGCCTGCAGGATGCTCGCCTCGATGACCACCTCGTAGCCGTTCTTGAGGCCGATCTTGGAGGCCTCCGCGTCCAGCCCGGCGTAGCGGTCGACGGCGTTCTTGACCATCTGCTTGAGCAGGTCCTCGGGCTTCATGCCCTCGACGATCGAGTAGCGGGTCGGCCAGAGGAAGCCCTCGATGTTGCCGTTGGCGTACGCGGGCAGGCCGAGGCTGCCGACCTGCTCCTTGGCGACGCCGGCGGTGGTGCCCTTGGGCAGCTTCAGCTTGTCGTCGATCTTGGCGAAGGTGGCGGCGGAGGTCAGACCCTCCTGGATGATCAGCTTCTCGCCGCCGTTGGCCTCCACCAGGTTCTGCACGGCCTGCTCGGCCGACATCTGGGTGGGCATGTTGTAGAAGCCCGGCTGGATGGTGGTGCACTTGGGGTTCTTGTCGCAGGCCTTGCTGAAGGCCTCGACGCTCTTGACCACGCCGGCCGCCTTGAGCGCCACACCCATCTGGGCGCCCGCCGCACCGGACTTGATCTCCACCTTGACCGAGCCGGTGCCCGGGCCGGGGAAGTCCTCCGGCGGGCCGAAGTGGCTCTGGTAGAAGCCGTAGCCCCACCAGCCGGCCCCGCCCATGGCGCCGACCAGCACCAGGGCGACCAGCAGGCAGGCGCCGCCGTTGCGGCGGCCCGACTTCTTGCCCTTCTCCTTGCGCTTCTTCTTCGCCTCGCGGGACTGGTCCTCCTCGCCGAGGAAGCCGCTCTGGCCGTCCTCGTCGGGGTGGCCGTCCTCGGGGTACTCGTCCTCGGCGTACTCGCCCTCGTGGCCGTCCCACTCGCCCTCGGCGGGCTCGGGCTCGGCGGCGACCGGGTCGGCGCCGGCCTCCAGCGCGGCGGCCTCGGCCTCCCAGTCGATGCCGTCCGGACCGGGACCGGAGGCCGACGCGGGCGCGGGCTGCTTCTGCTGCGGCGGCACACCCTGCTGCCGGCCGGGCTGCTGCTGAACGCCCTGCTGCTGCACGGGCTGTTGCTGGGCCCCCTGCTGCTGGACACCCTGTTGCTGGGCCCCCTGCTGAGGTCCCTGGCCCTGCGGCATCTGGCCCTGCGGCATCTGCTGCTGCGGGTACCCCTGCTGACCCTGCGGATAGCCCTGCTGCGGGTACTGCTGGCCCATGCCCTGCTGGCCCATGCCCTGCTGCTGGGGGTACCCCATCTGCTGCTGCTGTTGCGGATAGCCCTGCTGGCCCTGGCCCTGCGGGTACCCCTGCTGCGGGTACTGCTGGCCCATGTCCTGCTGGCCCATGCCCTGCTGACCCATGCCCTGCTGCTGCGGGTACCCCATCTGCTGCTGCTGTTGCGGATAGCCCTGCTGACCGCCGACCTGCTGACCGTCACCGTACTGCTGCTGCTGGTGCTGCTGGGGATGCTGCTGCCACTGCCCGTCCTGCTGGCCGGGGACCGGCTGCTGGCCGCCGTACCCGGGGTCACCCGGATGCCACGGCTCGGAGCCCTGGGGGCCGTAGCCCCGACCCAGATCGGTCATTGATCCCCTTATACCGACGGAGACGACCGGAGGATCGGCCCGGTCGCCCGGGACGGCGCCCCGGCTGCTTGTCGAACCGGCGTGCTAGTGCAACACCTGGACGGAGACGCTACCGTACCGCAGTCCGTCTCCGACCCGTCCCGCCGCCCGCTCCACCGCCCGGACCGGGCCCTGACCAGGGGCCCGGTCGCCGTCGGCCCGAACGCCCCTACGGCGCGGGCGTCGCCGCCGCCCCGGAGGCCGCGGCCGAGGCGGAGGCCGACGCCGCCGCCGAGGCACCCGTCGCCGCCCGGTTGGCGTTGAACTCCGCGACGTTCTTCTGTTGCACCTCGAAGCTGTCGGTGAACCGGGTGTCCCCGGGCTTCACGGTGACGAAGTAGAGCCAGTCGCCCTGCGCCGGGTCGATCGCCGCCATGATCGCCTGCCGCCCCGGGTTGGAGATCGGCGTCGGCGGCAGCCCGGCGTGCTTGTAGGTGTTGTACGGCGAGTCCAGCCGGGTGTCCGTGACGCTGGTATTGAGCGTGGAGCGCCCGAGCGCGTAGTTGATCGTCGAGTCCAGCTGGAGCGGCATGTTCTTGGCCAGCCGGTTGTAGATCACCCGCGCCACCTTGGCCATGTCCTCGGTGTTGTCGGCCTCGCCCTGGACCATGCTGGCGATGGTCACCAGCCCGTACAGGCTCTGCCCGAGGTTGGTCGCGACCACCTCGGCGTCGTCCCGGGCGTACTCCTTTCCGGCCCGCTCGACCATCTGCTTGAGCAGGTCGACGGCGCCGGTGTCGTCGGTGACGCTGTACGTCGCGGGGAACAGGTAGCCCTCGGGGACGCCGCCCGCGCCCTCCGGCAGGCCCAGCTCGGCGACCTGGTCCTTGGCCGCCTGTTCGGTGGTGCCCTCGGGCAGCTGGAGCTTCTTGTCGATCGCCGCGTAGATCTGGCTGCCGCGCCAGCCCTCGGGGATGGTCAGGCCGTTGGCGTTGGCCGGGTCGATCAGCACCGCGAGCGCCGCGGCCGCCGACATCTTCTGCTTCAGCGTGTACGTGCCGGGCTGGATCCGCCCGGCCGCCGCCGCGCTGCCCTTCGCCGCCCGGGTGAAGGCGAGCGAGCTGGCGACCACGCCGTTGCGCACCAGCGCGGAGGCGATCTGGCTGAGGCCGGCGCCCTCCGCCACCGAGACCTGCACCGAGCCGGACCCGGCGCCCGCGAAGTCGGCGGCGGCCGGCGGCTTGCGCTGTCCCTGGATCCAGCTGAACGCGGCCAGCCCGGCCCCGCCGAGGACGGCGATCAGCGACAGCGCGGTGAGCAGACAGGCCAGCCCGTTGCGCCAGCGGTGCGGGTCCGGCGGCTCGGGGCGGCGGTGGGCGCCCGGCGGGCGGCCCTCCGGTTCGACGGCCGGCGCACCGAGGTGGCCGGGGCTGAGGCCGGGAGTGAGGTCCAGGTCGGTCACGGCGCCCCTTAGGCGGTGCCCGCGGAACGCGGCACCACGGCAACGGCGGACGGCAACGGCTGCCGCCCATGGCAGAGGGGCCCGTGCGGACGCGTCCGCACGGGCCCCTCACCGGGGCCATAGATAAGAACGGGCAGCCCGCCCCCACCACCCGCACGCCCGGCGGGCG
>NZ_JBFBDO010000090.1:0-34238 GCF_040683335.1 Kitasatospora sp. NPDC093806 | reverse complement strand
GCTGGCCGACGACGCCCGTGGGGTGCCCGAAGAGGGCGACGGCGCCGCCGGGGGCGAGGGCGTCGTGGACGAGGTCCCAGCGGCGGCCGGGCCGGAGCCGCCGCGCAGCCCGGCGGGCGGAGGCGGCGGCGGAGCCGAGGCGGGGTTGCGGCCGAGCGCGACCGGACCGGCGCCGGAGCCGGACGGACCGCCGCGCAGCCCGGCGGGCGGGGGCGGCGGCGGGGCGGAGGCCTGGTTGCGGCCGAGCGCACCGGCCGGACCGGGCTCACCGGCCGGCGGCGGCACCGGGGCACCGGGCGCGGAGGCGGGAGCAGGGGCGCCGGGCAGTCCGGCCAGACCGGGCACGCCGTCGGGCGGGGCCAGCATGGTCGGGGCGTGCTCGACGGTCGGTCCGGCCGGCGGCACGGGCGTCCCGGGCACGGGCGTCCCGGGACCACCCGGCGCGGGCGCACCCGGCAGACCCGCCAACCCCGGCAGACCACCTTCCGGAGCCAGCACCGTCGGCGCGGGCTCCACCGACGGACCACCCGGCGCAGGAGCACCCGGCAGACCCGCGAGCCCCGGCAAGCCACCCTCCGGAGCCAGCACCGTCGGCGCCGGCTCCACCGACGGACCACCCGGCGCAGGAGCACCCGGCAAGCCCGCCAACCCCGGCAGACCACCCTCGGGCGGCATCAGCACGGTGGCCGCCTCCGAGCCGGCCCGGGGCTCGCCGGGCAGCCCGGCACCGTTGGTGCGCAGGCCGTCCGGCAGCAGAACGGTCGCCGCCTCGACGGGCGCGCCCGCACCGGACGCGGCCGGACCGGAGACGTCGGCCCCGGACAGCCCGGACGGCCCGGACGCATCAGCGCCGGGCAGGCCGGCCAGACCGGCCCCGGACCCGTAGGGCGGGAACGGCTCGTCGTGGCCGGGCGGCGGGGCGAGCATGGTCGGGGCGTCCCCGGCAGGACGCTCGGAGACCGGCGGCGTGGTCAGGACGGCGGGCCCGCCCCCACCCCCGACCGGCGGAACCGGTGCCGGCGGAACCGGCGGCCCGGAGACCGGCGCCACAGGCGGCCCAGCAACCGGAGCAGCAGGCGGAACGGCAGGCGGAACGGCAGCCGGAGCAGCAGGCGCCACCGGCGGCCCGGCAGGCTCGGCGGCCTGCCCCGGCACACCCGCACCCGCGCCCGCACCCAGCCGCTCGGCCTCGGCGGCCAGCGCCGCCTCACCGGCCTCCTGCAGCCACTGCGGCGGGCTCAGCAGGAACGACGTCGCCTCGACCGGCCCCGGCGTGGGCCGGGCCGCCCCGGCCGGGTTGGCCGCGACCGGCCGCCCGTACGCCTCCTCGTACTGCCGGACCACCTCGTTGACCGGCAGCGCGGGCCAGAGCGTGCTCGCGCCGGAGTCCCGGGCGATCACCAGCCGCGCCTCACCCTCGGCGGCCCCGGTTCCGGCCCCGTCTCCGGCCCCGGTTCCGCTCCCGGCCTCCGCGGGCTGCACCGCCCAGCAGACGAAGCCCAGGTCGAACTCCCGGACCCGCACCTCGCGCTGCCGCTCCCGCGGCACCCCGCCGTTGATCCACTCCTCGGCGAGCTCCTGCGCCTGCGCGTACGTCACCACGCCCGGTTCACCCCTGTCCCCTTCGTCCCCGCGTTCCACACCGCTCGTCCCACACGCTCGACCGACACCCACGCCGCGGCCACCGCCGCCGACACCGGCACCGCCGCCGACGCCACCTCAGCCCACCGGCACGGCACGGGCGAACCCGCCGTCCACCATCAGCTCGGCGACCGTCTCCAGCTCCGCCGGGCTCCCGGCCAGCCGCAGCAGGAAGGCGTCGAAGTCCTCCCCGCAGGGCAGCAGCAGCCGGGCGGCCCGCTCGTCGGGGGCCTCGGCGGAACCGCTGTCGCGGGCGTCGTCGTACAGGCAGCACCAGACCGAGCCGATCCGGTCGCCGCGCACCTTCAGCGCCACGATGCCGCCCTGGGCGTAGGCGATGCCCAGGTAGTCCTTGGTGAAGTGGTCGCGCAGGCACTTGTTGGCGTAGACGACGTCCTCGGTGCCGTACTCCTCGCTGAGCGTCAGGAACGGCTGGTCGATCAGCAGCCCGAGGTCCGGGTCGAGCGCCACCCCGACCGGGGCGCGGCCGCCGGCCAGCTTGAGGAAGGTGCGGTAGGCGCCGGGCAGCCGGTAGCCGAGCCGCTCCTCGGCGCGCTGGATCAGGTCCTCGGGGACGCCGATCGGGTCGGTGCCGTCCTTGGCGAGCGAGAAGTGCACCGGGCGCTTCTCCTGGAGCGGCCGGGTGCCCCGCCGCCCGTGGTCGGCGGTGGAGGTGGCCAGGCCGCCGTGGTGCCGGAGCAGCGCCTTGACCTCGACCGGGACCAGCTCCATCCGCCGCCAGCCGGGCGCGGCCCGGCCGACCGCGTGGTGCCAGGTCCAGCCGGGCGGGGTGGCGACGGCGGTCTCCAGGTCGGCCCAGAGCGGGTGGCCCTGGGTGAACAGGGCGGCGTTGGCCGAGACGTAGTCGGTCAGCCGCAGTTCGTCGACGCCGAAGCCGGCCGGCGGGTCCGCGACCTCGGCCGCCGCCGCGGCGTAGGGGCCGAAGTCCGGGTAGCCGTGCTCGTCCACCCGGACCCCGGCGGGGTGCCGCTCCGCGCGGACCGGGTCCGGGAACTGCACCACCTGACCTGCGTACGCCGCGTTCGGTGCGGCGGCGACGCCGGGCCGACCTGTCGTCATCTGGGAGCCCCCACTGGCTGCTGCAAATTCTCGGTGCGCTTGTTGGGAACCAGCGTAGGGGGTGCGCCCGCGGCCCGGCCCCCCCGCCCGGGAAGCAGGCCTCGGACCGCCCGGGAAGCGGGCCCCACACCACCCGGGCCCCGGCCCTCACACCGCCAGCGCCTTGGCCAGCACCTCCACCACCCGTTCCTGCTGCGCCCCGGTGATCTGCGGGTACAGCGGCAGGGTCAGCAGTTCGCCGGCGGCCCGTTCGGCGACCGGGAACGACCCCGCGCCGTGCCCGAGGTGCCGGAAGGCGGGCTGCAGGTGGACCGGCACGGGGTAGTGCACGCCCGCGCCGATCCCGGCGGCGTTCAGCGCGGCGAGCAGCGCGTCGCGGTCCCGCCCGGGGCCGATCCGGACCGCGTACAGGTGCCAGACGTGCTCGTTGCCGGGCGCGGTGCGCGGCGGGGTGACGCCGTCCAGGCCGGCGAGCAGCCGGTCGTAGCGGGCGGCGGCGGCGCGGCGGGCCTCGTTCCAGGCGGGGAGCCGGCGCAGCTTGGCCCGGAGCACGACGGCCTGCAGCGCGTCCAGCCGGGAGTTGAAGCCGAACCGCTCGTGCACGTACTTGCTCGCCGAGCCGTGGTCGCCGATCAGCCGGACGGCGGCGGCCAGGTCCTCGTCGTCGGTGACGACGGCGCCCGCGTCGCCGTACGCGCCGAGGTTCTTGCCGGGGTAGAAGCTGGTGGCGGAGATCCGGCCGTGGAGGGCGCGGCCGTGCTGACGGGCGCCCTGGGACTGGGCGGCGTCCTCCACCACCGGCCGGTCGCCGGCCAGGTCGAGCAGCGGCGCCAGCGGGGCGAGCTGGCCGTTGAGGTGGACGGGGAGCAGCGCGACGGCGTCCGGCAGGACGTCGGCGACCCGGGCGGGGTCGATCAGCAGGTGGTCGGGGTCGGCGTCGACCAGGACCGGGCGCAGGCCGGCCCGCTGGACGGCCTCGGCGGTGGCCACGAAGGTGTTGGCGGGCAGCACCACGCCGCCGCCGGGCGGCAGGCCGAGGGCGCGCAGGGCGAGTTCGAGGGCGTCGGTGCCGTTGGCGGCGCCGACGCAGTGGCGGGCGCCGGAGAAGGCGGCGTACTCCTCCTCGAAGCCGGTCACCTCCGGTCCCTTGACGTAGCCGCCGCTCGCGAGCACCCGGTCGAAGCCGGCCCGGACCTCCGCCTCGACCTCGGCGTGCGCGGCCTTGAGGTCGACGAGCGGGACGGGCTGGTCGGTGGTCATCCCGCGTGCTTCCCTTCCACCGGGACGGTGGCGCCGTCGAGTTCGAGGCTGAGCGTGGCCGCCTCCAGCAGCTGGAGCACCCGCAGGCCGGACCGGCCGTCGGTGAGCGGGGCCCGGTCCTCGGTGATGGCGGCGGCGAACTCGGCCATCACGTTGCGCAGCGCCTCCTGTTCGACCAGCGCGGGGGCGACCATCGCGCCGACCCGGTAGGAGATCAGCGCCCGGTGGCGGATCGCGTCGGTCAGTTCGTCGGGCGGGGTGAGGTCGACGCCGCGGTCGTGCACGGCGAGCCGGGTCTGCGGGTTGAGGTCGTCCCAGACCAGGGTGCGCCGCGAGCCGCCGATCAGCGTGGTGCGGACCTTGGTCGGGGAGAGCCAGTTGACGTGGCAGTGCGCCAGCGCGCCGTTGTTCAGCCGGACGGTCAGGTAGGCGACGCAGGCCCGGCCGGCGCCGATCGGGTCGGCGCCCTGGGCGGAGACGCCGACCGGTTCGACGCCCGGTGGCAGCACGAAGTCCAGGATGGACAGGTCGTGCGGGGCGAGGTCCCAGAGCACGTCGACGTCCGGCTGGACCAGCCCGAGGTTGATCCGCACCGAGTCGAAGAACTGGACGTCGCCGATCTCGCCGCCGTGCACCAGTTCGCGGATCCGGCGCACCACCGGGGTGTAGCAGAAGGTGTGGTCGCACATCAGCACCAGGCCGCGGTCCTCGGCGAGCGCCACCAGGTCGGCGGCCTCCGCGGCGGAGGTGGTGATCGGCTTCTCCACCAGGACGTGCTTGCCGGCCTCCAGCGCCGCCCGGACCAGCCGGTAGTGCGCGGTGGCCGGGGTGGCCACCGCGACCGCGGCGACCCGTTCGTCGGCCAGGACCTCCGCGAAGGAGGTGGTGGACCGGACGGTGCTGTACTCCCCGAGCACCCGGCGGCACTTCGCCTCGTCCAGGTCGCAGAGCCAGCGCAGGCGCAGGGCCGGCGTGTGCTGGGCGTTGCGGACCAGGTTCGGGCCCCAGTAGCCGGCCCCGACCACGGCGATCCCGATCCGGTGGGCGGGCGCGGTCTCCGGCGGCGCGCCGGGGGTGGGTACGTGGTCGCCCGGTGCCTGGTTCGCGGTTTCCGTCTCCGTCATCGCAAGACCCCCTCGCTCCGAGGTGCGCCGACCGCCCCGGAGTACCGGCGGGCCTCGCCGCCGCGCACCCCGACGGCCCTGCCGACCAGCGGAGTTGCCGCCCCGTCGGGACGTCCGGTCGGAACGTCCCACCGGACCGGCCGATCCCTCGGCTCGGTGCTGGAACGGTACCGGCCGCCACGGCCGCCCGGGGGTGGATTGCGGAAACCCGGGAGCGGCTCGGGCCGCTGCCGTACGGTTCCGGCCGACGCCGTACGACGGCCCACCGGCCGGCCGGGCGTCCACCTGCCCGCCACCGGCCCTTCACCGGACCCACCACCGACCCGTCACCGGCGCTTCCACCGGACCGCGCGCCCGCCCCGACCGCCCGTGCGCCGCACCCCGGTTGTGCGGATGTCAGTGACATTTGACAGGCTGGCCCCTGTCAGGACACGCACCAGTAGACGTGGACGAGGAGGAGGACGACGCCATGACCACCGGGGAACCGGCCGGGCCGCCGCTGCTGCGCCATCACCGCGACAGCCTGCTGCCCGCCGTCGCCGCCGCGTTGTCGTTGAAGGGCGGCGAGGTGCACACCCTGGCCGGCGACAAGTCGGCCCGCCGCCCGCTGCTGCACCCACTGGTCGGCGACTTCCTGGACGGGCTGCCGCCGGAGCACCGCGAGCGGTTCACCGGCCGCTGCCCGGAGGCGGTCCTGCTCTCCCAGTACCTGACCACGGTGGACGGCCGGCGCTCCAAGCGCGCCTCCCGGAAGCCGATGAGCCTGCACGAGGCCCGCAAGTCGCTCAAGGGCGCCCGGCTGACCACCGTCCGGATCCGCGAGGAGCAGGACCCGGCGCACGGCACCCACGCGCCACCCTGCCGCTCCTGCGCGCCGCTGCTGGAGCACTTCACGGTGCAGAGCGTCGCGGTCGGCCCGGCCGCCGCCGGCTGACCGGCCCGTCCTCGCCCGGTCCGGTTCCACCCGGCCGGCGCCGAGCCCCGGGCCGCGACCGCCGCCACGACCCCGACCACGAGGGCCACGGCCGACGCCGCAGCCCCGTCCCCCCGTTCCCGATCCACCGGAGCCCGTCCTGAATCCGCCCAGTCCACCCCCGCCCCCTCCCCCGCCGACCACGCTCGCCGGCTCCGCCGGACCGGGCGGCGCCGCCGGACCGGCGCTGCGGACCCGCCCGCGCTTCCCGGCCGACGTCGCCGCCGAGCTCAAGGCGGCCGGCTGGCACCCCGGCCGCTGGCAGATCCGGCAGGCCGAGGAGTGGGCCGACGCCCTGGTCGGCCACGGCGGCCCGACGGGCGTCCCGCACTCGGTGTTCCCGGCGGCGGTCGAGGCCTGGGCCGAGTTCGGCGGCCTCGCCTTCGACCTGGCCGGCCCCGGCCGGCAGCTGGCCCGGACGCCGTTCCTGATCGACCCGCTGCGCGGGCTGCACCAGCCGCGCACCCTGGCCGACCTGGGCCGCGCGCTGGACAGCCGGCTCGCCCCGCTCGGCGAGGAGGCGTACGGACAGGCGCTGCTGGCGATCGACGAGGAGGGCCGGGTCTACAGCCTGGACCACACCGGCGAGTGGTTCCTCGGGCACGGCATCGACCAGGCGATCTCCACGCTGGTCCTGGGCACCGCCCCGGAGCGGCTGCGCACCGCGGACGAACCCTAGGGCGTGCCCGACACGCCCCGGGGAGCCCGGGCGGCCCTGCACCAGCCGGGCGGCCCTACACCAGCCGGTCGGACCGGACCGCCAGCCGGGACGGCAGCACCGCCTCCACCCGGAACCCGCCGTCCCGCTCCGGCCCGGCCGAGAAGGTGCCGCCCAGCGCGACCACCCGCTCGCGCATCCCGACCAGCCCGTTGCCGCCACTGGGCAGCGCGGCCGCGGCCCGCTCGCCGCCCGGGCAGGCGTTCACCACGCTGACCCGCACCCCGTTCGGCGCGTAGGCGAGCAGCACCGACACCTGCGCGCCGCCGGCGTGCTTGTGCGCGTTGGTCAGCCCCTCCTGCACCACCCGGTACGCGGTCTGCTCGGCCTCGCCGGTGAACTCCTGCCGGCTGCCGCTGACGGTCAGGGTGACGGCCATGCCGGCCGCCCGGGACTGGTCGACCAGCCGCGGCAGCGCGGCCAGCGAGTCCGGTTCGGCCGCGCCCTCGTCGGACATCCGCAGCACCCCGAGGATCTCCCGCAGTTCGTTGAGCGCCTGCCGGCCGACCTCGCCCATCAGCTTGGCGCTCTGCGCCGCCTTCTCCGGGTCCTTGGCGACGATCCGCTCCAGCGCCCCGGCGTGCACCACCATCAGCGAGACCCGGTGGGCCACCACGTCGTGCATCTCCCGGGCGATCCGGGTGCGCTCCTCCAGCCGGGCCCGGCGGGCGCGCTCCCTGGCCTGTTCGGCGAGCAGGTCGAGCTCGGTCTCCAGGCCGTGCGCGCGGTCCTGGAGCGATTCGATCAGCCGCCGCCGGGCCCCGACGTACAGGCCGGTCACCACCGGTGCGACGGTCACGCCGACGGCCACCATCAGGGCGAGCAGCAGCTGCCCCCAGAACGGCGGCTGTTCGATCGTCGGGTCGCCGGGTTCGAGCATCGACAGCAGGATCACCCCGGCCGTCTCGGCGTAGGCGAGCGCGGAGAGCGCCACCACCCGCCGGCGGCGGGAGGGCCACTCCCAGGTCTCGGCCAGCGTGTAGAGGGCCACCATCAGCAGCACCATGCCCGGCACCCCGGGCATCACCATCAGGGCGACCACCACCGGGACGGCCGGCCAGCGGCGCCGCAGCACCAGGGTGGCCCCGGCCAGCGCGCCGAACAGCGCGATCCCGAACAGCGCCACCACGCCGAGGTGGATCCGCGCGCCGAGGTACGCGACCGAGCTGGCCGCGCACTCCAGGGCCGCCAGCGCGGCCAGGCCCGCGTCCAGGAAGGCGCTTCGTCGCCGTTGCCACCACAAGAAGGACGACCGGTCCCGCGTGCGCTCCCCAGGCGACTTGCTCATGACCCACAGCCTACGGCGCCGCCCCGCCCGGCCCCCACCCGGATTCCCCGCCGAACCCACGGGGATTCCCCGCCCGGACGCCGCGCACGCCCCCCGTGACCGGCAAGTGGTCCAGACCACATACGTCCCCGGGGCATCGTGTCCGCCATCCGGCCACTTCTCGGACACCGCCCCTCCCGACACCTATGCTGGTCGCGTCGGACAGCGCGGTCCGCACGCGTCACACCCGCCACACGCGGGAGCGCCCTGTGACGATGAGCCGTTGCCGAACACCCCACCACCCCGAGGGAGCCAGCCGTGACCGCTCCGGTCCCCAGCCCGGCGGACAGCCCAAGCACCGCCGCCGCCGGCCCGATCGCCGACAACTCCGCCCTGCGCGCGGACATCCGCCGCCTCGGCGACCTCCTCGGCGAGACCCTGGTCCGCCAGGAAGGCCCCCAGCTGCTCGGCCTGGTCGAACAGGTCCGGCTGCTCAGCCGCACCAACGGCGAGGCCACCGCCGAACTGCTCTCCGACATCGACCTGGAGACCGCGGCCAAGCTGGTCCGCGCCTTCTCCACCTACTTCCACCTCGCCAACGTCACCGAGCAGGTGCACCGCGGCCGCGAGTTCGCCACCCGCCGCGCCCACGAGGGCTCGCTGCTCGCGCAGACCGCCGACGAGCTGGCCGAGGCCGACCCCAAGCACCTCCAGGACACCCTGGCCCACCTCGCGGTCCGCCCGGTCTTCACCGCGCACCCGACCGAGGCCGCCCGCCGCAGCGTCCTCAACAAGCTCCGCCGGATCGGCGAACTCCTCGACCGGATCCACCGCGAGGAGGCGGCCGCCGGCCTCTCCCACGCCGACCCGGCCCGGACCTCCTCCGCCCGCCGCCAGGCCGACCGCCGACTCGCCGAGGTCATCGACCTGCTCTGGCAGACCGACGAGCTGCGGATCGCCCGCCCGGAGCCCACCGACGAGGCCCGCAACGCCGTCTACTACCTCGACGAGCTCTACCGCGACGCCGTCCCGCAGGTCCTGGAGGAGCTGCACGAGGAGCTCGCCCGGGTCGGCCTGGAACTGCCCGACGGCGTCCGCCCGCTCACCTTCGGCACCTGGATCGGCGGCGACCGCGACGGCAACCCCAACGTCACCCCGCAGGTCACCTGGGACGTCCTCAACCTCCAGCACGAGTACGGCATCAAGGACGCCCTCGCCGCCATCGACGACCTGCGCGGCTCCCTCTCCACCTCGGAGCGGCTGGCCGGCGCCTCGGTGGAGCTGCTCGCCTCGCTCAACACCGACCTCCACCTGCTCCCCGAGCTGAGCCCCCGCTACAAGCGGATGAACGCCGAGGAGCCGTACCGGCTCAAGGCCACCTGCATCCGGCTCAAGCTGGAGAACACCCGCGAGCGGCTGGCCGGCGGCACCCCGCACGTCGAGGGCCGCGACTACCTCGGCACCCGCGACCTGATCGCCGACCTGCGGCTGATCCAGGACTCGCTGCGCGCCCACCGCGGCGGGCTGATCGCCGACGGCCGGCTGGCCCGCGCCATCCGCACCATCGAGGCGTTCGGCCTCCAGCTCGCCACCATGGACGTCCGCGAGCACGCCGAGGCCCACCACCACGCGCTCGGCCAGCTCTTCGACCGGCTCGGCGAGGAGGCCTGGCGCTACGCCGACATGCCGCGCGAGTACCGCCAGCGGCTGCTCGCCAAGGAGCTGCGCTCGCGCCGCCCGCTCGCCCCCACCCCGGCCCCGCTGGACGCGGCCGGCACCAAGACCCTCGGCGTCTTCAACACCATCCGCGAGGGCTTCGAGCGGTTCGGCGACGAGATCGTCGAGTCGTACATCATCTCGATGTGCCAGGGCGCCGACGACGTCTTCGCCGCCACCGTGCTGGCCCGCGAGGCCGGCCTGATCGACCTGCACGCCGGGATCGCCAAGATCGGCATCGTGCCGCTGCTGGAGACCACCGACGAGCTCCAGCAGGCCGACCGGATCCTCGACGAGATGCTGTCCGACCCCTCCTACCGGCTGCTCGTCTCGCTGCGCGGCGACGTCCAGGAGGTCATGCTCGGCTACTCCGACTCCTCGAAGTTCGGCGGCATCACCACCTCCCAGTGGGAGATCCACCGCGCCCAGCGCCGGCTGCGCGACGTCGCCCACCGGTACGGCATCCGGCTGCGGCTCTTCCACGGCCGCGGCGGCACGGTCGGCCGCGGCGGCGGCCCCTCGCACGAGGCCATCCTGGCCCAGCCGTGGGGCACCCTGGAGGGCGAGATCAAGGTCACCGAGCAGGGCGAGGTGATCTCCGACAAGTACCTGCTGCCCTCGCTGGCCCGGGAGAACCTCGAACTGACCCTCTCCGCCACGCTGGCCGCCTCCGCGCTGCACACCGCCCCGCGCCAGGCCCCCGAGGAGCTGGCCCGCTGGGACGCCGCGATGGACCGGGTCTCCGAGGCCGCGCACACCGCCTACCGGGCCCTGGTCGAGCAGGACGACCTGCCGAAGTACTTCTTCGCCGCCACCCCGGTCGACCAGCTCGCCTCGCTGCACCTGGGCTCCCGCCCGTCCCGCCGCCCCGACTCCGGCGCCGGCCTGGACGGTCTGCGGGCCATCCCGTGGGTGTTCGGCTGGACCCAGTCCCGCCAGATCGTCCCCGGCTGGTACGGCGTCGGCGCCGGCCTCGCCGCCGCCCGCGAGGCGGGCCTGGGCGACGTGCTGGACGAGATGTACGGCCAGTGGCACTTCTTCCGCAACTTCCTGTCCAACGTCGCCATGACGCTGGCCAAGACCGACCTGCGGATCGCCCGCCACTACGTCGAGCAGCTGGTGCCCGCCGAGCTGCACCACGTCTTCGACCAGATCGTGGCCGAGCACGACACCACCCTGCGCGAGGTCCTGCGGCTCACCGGGGAGAGCGAGCTGCTGGAGCACAACCCGGTGCTCAAGCAGACCTTCACGGTCCGCGACGCCTACCTCGACCCGATCTCCTACCTGCAGGTCGCGCTGCTGCGCCGGCAGCGCGAGGAGGCCGCCACCGGCCGCCACGAGGACCCGCTGCGGGCCCGCGCGCTGCTGCTGACCGTCAACGGCATCGCCGCCGGCCTGCGCAACACCGGCTGACCGGCCCGCCCGGACGGACGGAGGGCCCTGCGGCACCCGCCGCAGGGCCCTCCTGACGTGTCCGGTGGCTCAGGAACGGGTCGGCGTCGGCTGGCCGACCCGGAAGATGTCGACGACCTCGACCACCTCGGCGCCGTACCAGGCCAGGATCTCGGCCCGGGCCGTCTCCGCCTGCGGGCTGTACAGGACCAGCCCGAAGCCGCTGTCAGCCGGCAGGCAGCCCACGATCTCCACGCCCCGACTCCGCCAGTGGTCATCCGCCACGATCTGCTCCCCCCGCTCCCTGAGCGCCTTCCGGGAGGCGCTCACGTCCACGAAGACGAGCTGCACCCCGGGATCCCGGGCGACGCCGTCGCGCACCGCCTGGTCGAAGTCCCCGCCCGGTACCCGCATGACATACACCGTGGCGTTCCGGCTCGACGTGCAGACGCCGTAGAACTGCTCCGGGTACTGCCCCACACCGAAGTCGCGGGCCTTCCGCGCCGTCGGCAGCGCGGCGGCGATACCGGACGGGAAGCCGGTCGACGCACCCGGGGACGGGCTCGCCGAGGCCGAGGACGGCCCCGACGACGGGGGCGTCCGCAGCGCACCCGGCCCGCCCTCGCACCACCCCACCGCTCCCCCGGGGTGCAGTTCCAGCGGCACCCCGATCCGGCCCGAAGGACTCCCGCTCGGCGACCGGCCCACCGTCGGCGACGCCGCTCCCGCCGTCGGCGACCCGCCGGCCGCCGCCGGGCCGACCGCGGCCCCGCCGCCCGGACCGTCCAACTGCGCCACCGCCCCCGCCCCGAGCAGCACGGCCACCACCGCCGCCGCCGACCGCAGCGCCGTCCGCCGCCGCGCCCGGCGCCGTCCGGCCCGCCGCAGCTCGGCCAGCGGCGGACTGCCGCCCACCGCCTCCGCCCGCGCGCCCAACCGCACGACCAGGTCCTCCTCGAACCCGTCCACACGCCCGTCCTCAGCCGCCATGACCCACCATCTCCTCCGCCGGTGCCAGCTCCTGCCGAAGCGTCTTCATCGCGCGCGCCAGATGGGTCTTGGCCGTGGTGTGCGAGCAGCCGAGCTCCTCGGCCACCCGGGCCACCGGGAGGTCGGCGTAGTACCGCAGCACCACCGCCGTCCGCTGACGGACCGGCAGCGACCGCAGCGCGGCCTCCAGTTGCTCGTCCCGCGGGCCCGGGTCGGCCGCCGGGCCGTCCGGCAGCAGCGAGGTCAGCACCTCGCGCCTGGTCCGGCGCCACCGCGACACATGGGTGCGGACCATCGCCTTGCGGACGTACCCCTCGGCCGCCCCCGGGTCCCGGATCGCCCCGCGCCGGGCGTACACCCGGGCCAGGGCGTCGTGCAGCAGGTCCCTGGCGTCGTGGACGTCCCCCGTGATCAGGAACGCGCCACGCAGCAGGGCCTGGTACCGCGCCGAGACGAACTCGTCGAACGGGTCGCTCCCGGCGCCATCCGGCCGCATCGATTCGCGCTTCATGCCCACAGGACGCACCGGCGGGCCAGAACGGACGACAGCCCCCGGAAAACGCCGGAGGGGCCGGCGTCCGGTCCCCCGGACACCGGCCCCTCCGGGCCGCTGCTCACTCCCCCAGGTCGCCCGCGCGCCGGCGCCTGACCCACAGGGCCGCGCCGCCGGCCGCCACGACCAGCCCGCCGCCGACAGCCAGCAGGCCCGCGTCACCGCCGACCGAGCCGCCGAGCACCGGGCCGAGCTGCGCCGAGACCGGCTCCGGGGACACCACACCCGGGTCCGGCTCCGCCATCGAGTCGGCGTGCGCGACGCCGCCGGACAGCAGCACCCCGGCCGCGCCCAGCGCACCGGCGGTGCCCAGCGCACCCGCCGTGCCCACCCGCCGTCCGATCTGCCTCAGCCGAACCACCCGGATCCGCCGAAGGCGCCGGACCGGCCGAAAACTCCGCATCGAGAACTCCCCAGAACCCGTTCGCGTACCGGCTTCGACGCTATCCGATCCGCACAGTCTTCTCACACTCATTCAGGTTTGGACGAACAAGCGTTGTACGACTGTTGCGTACCTCGACGAACCGGGGACGGCTCAGGAGTTGTACGTCGACTGGGCCCGCTCCAGGCCCTCGGAGAGCAGCGCCTCCACTGCGTCCGCCGAGCGGTCGACGAACCACTCCAGCTCCTTGCGCTCGGTGCTGGAGAAGTCCTTCAGCACGAAGTCCGCGACCTCCATCCGGCCCGGCGGGCGGCCGATCCCGCAGCGCACCCGGTGGTACTCCGGGCCGAGCGACTTGGTGATCGACTTCAGCCCGTTGTGGCCGTTGTCACCGCCGCCCAGCTTCAGCCGCAGCGCCGCGTAGTCGATGTCCAGCTCGTCGTGGACGGCCACCAGCGCCGAGGCCGGCGCCTTGTAGAAGTCCCGCAGCGCGGTGACCGGGCCGCCGGAGAGGTTCATGAACGACATCGGCTTGGCCAGCACCACCCGCTTGCCCGACAGCCGCCCCTCGGCGACCTGCGCCCGGCTCTTGTGGGCCTTGAACTTCGCGCCCATCCGCTGGGCCAGCAGGTCCACCACCATGAACCCGATGTTGTGCCGGTTCCGGGCGTACTGCTCCCCCGGGTTGCCGAGCCCGACCACCAGCCAGGGGCCGTCGTACACCTCGTCACTCATGCTCCACCGCTCCTCGTACTCACCTGTGCCGCCGTACCGGCCTGCGACGCCATCTTCCCGGACACACCGCTGCCCCGGCCGCTCCCAGCACGGGGAGCGACCGGGGCAGCGGTCTCAAGCTGTGCGAAAGGCTCAGGCCTCGGCGCCGGCCTCGGCCTCGGCGGCCTCCTCGGCCGGGGCGGCCTGGGCGGCGACGACGTGCAGCACGACGGCGTCGGCCTCGACGGCCAGGGTGACGCCGGCCGGCAGGGTGATGTCCTTGGCGTGGATCGAGGCACCGGCCTCCAGGCCCTCGACCGAGACGGTGACGGCCTCGGGCAGGTGGGTGGCCTCGGCCTCGATCGGCAGGGCCTGCAGGACGTGCTCCAGCAGGTTGCCGCCCGGGGCCAGCTCGCCCTCGGCGTGGACCGGAACCTCGACGGTGACCTTCTCGCCACGCTTGACCAGCAGCAGGTCGACGTGCTCGATGGTGCGCTTGATGGCCTCGCGCTGGACGGCCTTCGGCAGGACGTACTCGTCCTTGCCCTCGATCGGGACGACCAGCAGGGCGTTCGGGGTCTTCAGGGCCATCATCAGGTCGTGGCCGGGCAGGTTCAGGTGAACCGGCGCGTGGCCGTGGCCGTAGACGACACCGGGGACGAAGCCGGCGCGGCGGGCGCGGCGGGCGGCACCCTTGCCGAACTCGGAACGGGTCTCAGCGGCGATGCGGATCTCGGACACGACTGCACTCCTCGTGGAATATGGCGCGGGGGTGCAGGCAATGCGAAAAGCCGCCGGGACCACACCCTCAGTACGTTCGGGGGTCACTCGGCGGCGTACGACCTCTGCCGACGCCCGGAAATCCGGCACCGGCAGCGCGTCGATCACGGAGCGGGCACCCGCGAAGCGGGCGCACGGCATCCCTCGCCGAGCAGTTTCACGAGTCTAACCGGGGAGGCCGCCTCGCGCGAAATCGGCGGCGGCCCCGGTCCGTACGGAACCGGGGCCGCCTGCACGGGGCTTGGTCAGTGCACGCCCTCGAAGAGGCTGGTGACCGAGCCCTCCTCGAACACCTCGCGGATGGCGGCGGCGATCGACGGGGCGATCGACAGCGTGGTGATCTTGTCGAGCTGCAGCGAGGCCGGGGTCGGCAGCGTGTTGGTGAACACGAACTCGCTGACCCGCGAGTTCTTCAGGCGGTCGGCGGCCGGGCCGGACAGCACGCCGTGGGTGGCGGCGACCAGGACGTCCGCGGCGCCGTTCTCGAACAGCGCGTCGGCGGCGGCGCAGATCGTGCCGGCGGTGTCGATCATGTCGTCGACCAGGACGCAGACCCGGCCCTCGACGTCACCGACGACGTCGGCCGACAGGATGGTGTTGGCCTGGGTGATGTCGCGGCGCTTGTGGATGATCGCCAGCGGCGCGTCCAGGCGGTCGCACCACTGGTCGGCCACCTTCACCCGGCCGGCGTCCGGCGAGACCACGGTGAGCTTGGAGCGGTCGACCCGCTCGCCCACGTAGTCGGCCAGCAGCGGCAGCGCGAACAGGTGGTCCACCGGGCCGTCGAAGAAGCCCTGGATCTGCGCGGTGTGCAGGTCCACGGCCATCAGCCGGTCGGCGCCGGCCTGCCGGAGCAGGTCGGCGACCAGCCGGGCCGAGATGGGCTCGCGGCCCAGGTGCTTCTTGTCCTGGCGGGCGTACCCGTAGAACGGCAGGATCGCGGTGATGCTCCGGGCGGAGGCCCGCTTCAGAGCATCGATCATGATCAGCTGTTCCATGATCCACTGGTTGATGGGAGCCGTGTGGCTCTGCATCACGAAGCAGTCCGCGCCGCGCGCCGACTCCAGGAAGCGGACGTAGATCTCACCGTTGGCGAAGTCGAGGGCCTTGGTCGGAACCAGCTCGGTCCCCAGCGACTCGGCCACCTCCCTCGCCAGCTCGGGGTGGGCACGGCCGGAGAAGAGCTTCAGCTTCTTCTCGCCCGACGTCGTGATCCCGCTCACTGCACCGTCTCCTCGCGTTGCTGACGCTGAACCCGTCCGCGCCGCGCGGGCAGGCGTGCGCCTGCCGGCGGGAGGGGTCGGGGGAATTGTCGGTACGCCGGGACACGGGCGGTAGGCCCAATGGCGCACGTATGACCCCAAGGTTACGCGCCCGCGCGCGAACCGTCCGCCCCGGGACCGTCGGCCCGACCGCCGCCCGCCCGCTCAGGCCCCGGCCGCGTCCCCGCCGCCCTCGCCCGCCGCGGCGGCCGCGGCCTGCGCCGACGTGGTTCCCGGTCGCTTGCGCTCGACCCAGCCGGCGATGTTCCGCTGCTGGGCGCGGCTGACCCCGAGCGCGCCCGCCGGCACGTCGCCGGTGATCACCGAACCGGCCGCGGTGTAGGCGCCGTCCCCGATGGTCACCGGGGCGATGAACATGTTGTCGGAGCCGGTCCGGCAGTGCGCGCCGATCACCGTGCGGTGCTTGTTCACGCCGTCGTAGTTCACCGTGACCGAGGCCGCGCCGACGTTGCTGCCCTCGCCGATCGTGGCATCCCCGATGTAGGAGAGGTGCGGCACCTTGGCGCCCTCGCCCAGCTCCGAGTTCTTCACCTCGACGTAGGTGCCGACCTTGGCCTTGCGGCCCAGCTTGGCCCCGGGCCGCAGGTACGCGTACGGACCGGCGACGGCGAGCTCGCCGACCTCGGCCCGGTCGGCCGTGGTGTTGCTCACACGCGCGCCGGCCCCGATCCGGGTGTCCTTGAGCGTCGAGTTCGGGCCCACCTCGCAGCCCTCGCCCAGGTGGGTCGCGCCCTGCAGCTGGGTGTTGGGCAGCACCACCGCGTCCGGCTCGTACGAGACCTGGACGTCGAACCAGGTGCTCGCCGGGTCCACCACGGTCACGCCGGCCCGCATCGCCCGCTCCAGCAGCCGGTCGTTCAGCAGCCGGCGGGCGTGCGCGAGCTGCACCCGGTCGTTGATGCCGAGGATGTCCCGGTAGTCGGCGGCGACCACCGCGCCCACCCGGTGCCCGGCCCGGCGCAGGATCTCCAGGGTGTCGGTCAGGTACTCCTCGCCCTGCGAGTTGTCGGTGGTGACCTCGGCGAGCGCCCGCACCAGCAGCTTGGCGTCGAAGGCGAAGACCCCGGAGTTGATCTCGTCGATCGCCCGCTGGGCGTCCGAGGCGTCCTTCTCCTCGACGATCGCCGCGACCGCGCCGTCCGCCTCGTCGCGCAGGATCCGGCCGTAGCCGAACGGCTCGGGCACCACCGCGGTCAGCACGGTGACGCCGTTGCCCTGCCCGGTGTGCGCCTCGGCCAGGGCGCGCAGCGTCTCCCCGGTCAGCAGCGGCGCGTCCCCGGTGGTGACGATCACGGTGCCGTCCAGCTCGACGCCGTCGGCCGCCAGCGCCTCCAGCGCGGTGCGCACCGCGTGCCCGGTGCCGTTCTGCTCCTCCTGCACCACCGCCCGGGCCGCCGGGTGATGGGCCGCCAGGTGCTCGCTGACCTTCTCCCGCAGGTGCCCGACCACCACGACCAGCTGGTCCGGCGTCAACTCCTCCGCCGCCGCCACCGCGTGGCCGACCAGCGACCGCCCGCACACCTCGTGCAGCACCTTCGGCAGGCTGTTCGACTTCATCCTGGTCCCGCCACCGGCGGCGAGCACGACAACGGCGGCAGGCGAATTGGCACTCACGGGGGGAGGCTCCTCATTCGGTTACACGGGGAGGGCAGAGCGGCCGGCGGCGGGACCCGCACGTCAACGCCCTGGCCACGTCGAGGATAGCCGGGCCGGGAAAAGCGGCGGCTCGGCCGAAATCGGCAGGCCTGGCCACGCACATTGCTCCGCCGGATGGACTCGAACCATCACTGCAAGGCTCCAAAGGCCTGCGGGCTGCCAATTACCCCACGGCGGACAGTTGCTCAGACCTTACCCGAGTCCGCCACCGGCTGGGTATCGCTGCTCGCACGCGGTGATCCCGGGTGCGAAAGGTGCCCACATCAACCGAATCCGGACGTCATCCATCCAGTCGGGTGAATTCACTCAAGCGACGCCCGGCGGCGTATTCCCTCGGCGGCGGCGCACAACCTACGATTCCGTAGGTTACGCGAACGTAGCCTCCGTCCTCTCCCCCTCAAGGACGCCCATGACCATCCAGGCCGGCGAGGCGCACGCCGACTCCGCGCGCCCCTTCGACAGCTCCGCCCCCGACTCCACCTCCGCCCCCGACTCCGATTCCGCCGCCCCCCTCCCCGCCGGCGCCCCCGCCCCCGGGCTGCTCTCCGCCACCCGCGGCGGGGAGCGCCAGGGCGCGGCCGAGCGGATCGCGCTCGGCGCCTTCATCGCCGTCCCCTTCCTCGCCCTGCTGGCCGCCGTCCCGGTGGCCTGGGGGTGGGGGCTCGGCTGGACCGACCTCGCGATCGCCACCGCGATGTACTTCCTCACCTGCCACGGCATCACCGTCGGCTACCACCGCTACTTCACCCACGGCGCCTTCAAGGCCAACCGCCCGCTCCGGGTCGTCCTCGCGGTGGCCGGCTCGCTGGCGATCGAGGGCCCGCTGGTGCGCTGGGTGGCCGACCACCGCAAGCACCACCGGTTCAGCGACAAGGACGGCGACCCGCACTCCCCCTGGCGCTACGGCGAGAGCGTCCCCGCGCTACTCAAGGGCCTCTGGTGGGCGCACATGGGCTGGCTCTTCGACGAGGAGCAGACCTCGCAGCTCAAGTACGCGCCGGACCTGGTCCAGGACCCGGCCATGCGGGCGGTCTCCCGGCTCTTCTGGCTCTGGACGACGATCTCGATGCTCGTGCCGCCGCTGGTCGGCGGGCTGGTCACGCTCTCCTGGCAGGGCGCGCTCTCCGCCTTCTTCTGGGGCTCGCTGGTCCGGGTGGCGCTGCTGCACCACGTCACCTGGTCGATCAACTCGATCTGCCACGCCATCGGCCGCCGGCCGTTCCGCTCCCGGGACCGCTCCGGCAACGTCTGGTGGCTGGCGGTGCTCTCCTGCGGCGAGTCCTGGCACAACCTGCACCACGCCGACCCGACCTCGGCCCGGCACGGCGTCCTGCGCGGCCAGATCGACTCCTCGGCCCGGCTGATCCGCTGGTTCGAGCTGGCCGGCTGGGTCCGGGACGTCCGCTGGCCGGACGCACAGCGGATCGCCGCCCGCCGCGCCGCATGAGGGCGCGCCTGCAGCATGATGTAGGGGTGAACGGGAGCAGCGCAGACAGCACAGGCGGCCACCAGAGCACGCGGACGGACGCCGCGCCCGATCCGGCGCACGCCCGTCCGCGTGCCACCGCCGGGGCGGACGGCGCGGCTCCGGCCCCGCGCCGCCGGGGCGGCCGGGTGCGGATGACCGGCAAGCAGCGCCGGGAGCAGCTGCTGGAGATCGGCCGCACCGTGTTCGCGGAGCGCGGCTACGACGGCACCTCGGTGGAGGAGATCGCCGAGCGGGCCGGGGTGTCCAAGCCGGTGGTGTACGAGCACTTCGGCGGCAAGGAGGGGCTGTACGCGGTGGTGGTCGACCGCGAGATGCAGTTGCTGCTGGACATGGTGACGGGGGCGCTGACCGGGGGGCACTCGCGCGAGCTGCTGGAGCAGGCGGCGTTCGCGCTGATGGACTACATCGACACCTCGACGGACGGCTTCCGGATCCTGGTCCGGGACTCCCCGGTGGCGCAGTCGACGGGCACCTTCGCGTCGCTGATCAGTGACATCGCGACGCAGGTCGAGGACATCCTGGGGCTGGAGTTCAAGGCCCGCGGGTTCGACGCGCGGCTGGCCCCGATGTACTCGCAGATGCTGGTGGGGATGGTCGCGCTGACCGGCCAGTGGTGGCTGGAGGTGCGCAAGCCGGACAAGGCAGAGGTGGCCGCCCACCTGGTGAACCTGGCCTGGCACGGCCTGGAGGGGATGGAGCGGCACCCGAAGCTGGTCGGCGAGCGCAAGGCCTGAGCCCCGCCACCGCCGCCTCTTCACCCCGACGGCTACCGCTTCACCCCGACGGCGAAGATCCGGCGGAACGGGAAGACGGTGCCGTGCGGTCCGGCGGGGTAGGCCCGGCGGAGCAGCTCCCCGTACTCGGCGAGGAAGTCGGCCCGCTCGCCCTCGTCGGTGAGCCGGGTGAGGACGGGCCGCAGGGCGGTGCCCTTGACCCACTCCAGCACCGGGTCGGGGCCGGTGAGCAGGGTGCTGTAGGTGGTCTCCCAGACGTCGGCGGTGCAGCCGGCCTCGGCGAGGACCCGGAGGTAGCCGCCGGGTTCGTGGACGCCGGCCCGGGTGGCGTCCTCCCCGAGGAGGTCGCGCCAGCGGGGGCCGCGACGCAGTTCGGCGAGCGCGGTGTGGCTGGGCGAGCCGAAGTTGCCGGGCACCTGGAAGGCGATCACCCCGCCGGGCTTCAGCGCCTCGGCCCAGCGCGCCAGCAGCCCGAGGTGCCCGTCCACCCACTGGAGCGTCGCATTGGAGACGATCGCGTCCGGCGCCGCCCCGGCCGGGTCGTAGTCGGCCGCGTCGGCCAGCAGGTAGTCGGCGGTGGGTTCGCCCCCCGCGCGGGCGGTGGCGAGCATCTCGGCGGAGTTGTCGATCCCGGTGAGGCGGGCGGCGGGCCAGCGTTCGCGCAGGACGGCGGTGGAGTTGCCGGGGCCGCAGCCGATGTCGAGCACGGTCGGCGCGGGTTCGTGCGGGAGGGCGGGAACGCGGGCGAGCAGGTCGCGCAGCGGGCGGGTCCGTTCGTCGGCGAAGCGCAGGTACTGCGCGGGGTCCCAGACGGGGGAGGTCATGATCGTCCTCGCAAGTATCTCGACATCAAGATATCCAACTCCAGCTTTCACCCTGGATTTCTCGACGTCAAGAGACTTCACATCGACACAACCCCCGATACACTGATCGTCATGGAGGACGAGGTCGATCGGCTGGTCGCAGCATGGCGCAGGGAGCGCCCCGACCTCGACGTGGAACCGCTCGAGGTGCTCAGCCGGGTCAGCCGGCTCGCCCGGCACCTCGACCGCGCCCGCCGGGCCGCCTTCGCCGAGCACGGTCTGGAGCCCTGGGAGTTCGACGTGCTGACCGCCCTGCGGCGGGCCGGCGCCCCGTACCAGCTCTCCCCCGGCCAGCTGCTCACCCAGACCCTGGTCACCTCCGGCACCATGACCAACCGGATCGACCGGCTCACCGGCAAGGGCCTGGTCAAGCGGCTGCCCGACCCGGACGACCGGCGCGGCGTGCTGGTCCGGCTCACCGACGACGGCCGCGACCGCGCCGACCAGGCCCTGGCCGGACTGCTCGCGCACGAGCGCGAACTGCTCGCCCAGCTGACCGGCGCCCAGCAGGGCGAACTCGCCGGGCTGCTCCGGCAGCTGGTCGCCCCCTTCGACAACATCCCGTAGCGACGCCCGGATCGGCCCGGGGGCGGCTCAGCCGGGGCCGGGAGCGGTGGTCGTGGCGACGGACGGCGGGGCCGCGGACGCCGCGAGCTCGGAGGGGCTGACCCCCGCCCGGCGGGCCACCGCGACGGCGGCCAGGGTGGAGTGCACGCCGAGCTTCCCGAGGACGTTCTGCATGTGCGTGCGGACGGTGTGCGGCGACAGGTAGAGCCGCTCGGCGACCGCCTGCCGGCCGAGTCCGGCGACCATGCAGCGCAGGATCTGCTTCTCCCGCGGGGTGAGCGTGTCGACCAGGCGCTCGCTCTCGGTCCGGTCCCGGCGGGCGGTGGTGAGCTCGCGGATCACCCCGGTGAGCAGCGCGGGCGGCAGATGGGTCTCGTCCCGCAGCACGCCGCGGATCACCGCGAGCAGCCGGGCCAGTGAACTCTCCTTCGCCACCCAGCCGGTGGCGCCCGCGTGCAGGGCGCGGGCGGCCCGGTGCGGGTCGTCGGCGGTGGCCAGCACGATCGCCCGTAAGCCGGGGTGGTGGCGGCGCAGCCGCGCCAGCAGCGTGATGCCGTCGGGGACCGGGGCGGCCGCCGTCGCGGGGGCCGCCGGGGGCGGTTCCGGCGGGTACGGGCCGGCCGGGTGGGTGGCCTGGCGGGGGGCGGTCGGATGCCGTCCGGTCGGCGGACCCGCCGCACCGGGCGGGCCGGCCGGCTGGCCACCCGGTCCCGCGGGCGGTCCGGAGGAGCGGCGCGGCGAGGGCACCGAAGGCGGCACGGCCGGGCGTCGGCGCAGCGCGTCGGGCGGATCGGCCCCCGGCTGGCGGGGTTTGCGGACGGCGGACCCGGCCTCGGTCACCCCGAGGTCGGCGTCGACCAGGACCACGTCGAACACCCTGCCCTCGGTGGCGGCCCGCTCCAGCGCGCGCTCCGCGGCGGCCGCGCTGCCCGCCGCGCCGACCTCGACGTCGGGCTCGGCGGCGAGCGCCGCGGCCAGCGCCTCGGCGAAGATCCGGTGGTCGTCGACCACCAGGACGCGGATCCGCCCCATCGTCACTTCCCCCCTGCTCAGCGCCGGACCGCGACCGGGTCGGCGCCCAGGTCCTGCCGCCGCCGGCCGGGCGCTCCGGCGCCGTCCGCCTCCCGGGGTGCCCGGAAGGGTCGAGGCACCGACCCCCACCGGTACCGGAATCAGCGTACGGGGTGGGCGCCGACCCGGTGGGGGTTTGGTGAAGTTTCGTCAGGAGGGGCGGGATGGGCCCGACTTGGCGCCCCCGACCCGCGCCGGGGGCGGGTCCGGGAACGCCGGAGCGCCGCCCCCGACCGCGCGGGGACGGCGCTCCGTCCGGTTGCCGGCCCTGCTACAGGCCGTTCTTTCTACAGGCCGTTCTTCTCCAGGGTGAACTTCCAGGCGTCGGCGACGATGTCGTCCAGGTTCGGACGGCGCGGCGTCCAGCCCAGCGTCTGGTGGGCGCGCTCGGCGGAGGCCACCAGCACCGCCGGGTCGCCGGCCCGGCGGCCCTCGGTGCGCACCGGGATCTCCCGGCCGGTGACCCGCTTGACCGACTCGATGACCTCGCGGACCGAGAAGCCGCTGCCGTTGCCCAGGTTGCAGATCAGGTGCTCGCCCGGCTTGGCGGCGTCCAGCGCCAGCAGGTGCGCGTCGGCCAGGTCCGCGACGTGGATGTAGTCACGGATGCAGGTGCCGTCCGGGGTCGGGTAGTCGTCCCCGTAGACCGCGATGTGCGGGCGCTGGCCGAGGGCGGCCTGGAACACCAGCGGGATCAGGTGCGACTCCGGGTCGTGCCGCTCGCCGTAGGCGCCGTACGCGCCCGCCACGTTGAAGTAGCGCAGCGAGACGGCGGCCAGGCCGTGGGCGACGGCCTCACTGGTGATCAGGTGGTCGACGGCCAGCTTGGTGGCGCCGTAGGTGTTGGTCGGCGCGGTCCGGGCGGTCTCGGCGATCGGCACGGACTCCGGCTCGCCGTAGGTGGCGGCGGTCGAGGAGAAGACCAGCTTGCGCACGCCCGCGGCGCGCATCGCGCTGATCAGCTCCAGCGAGCCGGCCACGTTGTTGCGCCAGTACTTCTCCGGGTCCGCGACCGACTCGCCGACCTGCGAGGAGGCGGCGAAGTGCAGCACGCCGTCGAAGGAGCCGTCCAGCACCTTCCCGGCCTCCTGGATCCGGCCCTCGACGAACTCGGCACCGGCCGGCACGCCCTCGCGGAAACCGGTCGAGAGGTCGTCCAGGACGGTCACCTGGTGTCCCGCCTCCAGCAGGTGGGCGGCGACCACACTGCCGACATAGCCGGCGCCACCCGTGACCAGGTACTTACTCATGATGCGACCTCCAGCGGGCGATGGTCCGCCGCTGTCGGCGGGCCATCGGGGACGTACGTACGACTGCGGCCTATTCTCCCTGCCCGCCGGGGGTGCTCAGGACCATCGGAACGGCCTTGCCACGCCCGGTTCGTCCCGGTTCCGCACGTCCGTACGACCCTCGTCCACCGGCCCGTCACCGGGCGCCGCCGCCTTCCCCCTTCTTCGCCCGGCCCGCGCTCCCCGGGCGCCGCCGGTCAGCCCCGCGCCATCCGCTCCAGCAGCCCGGTGCGCGCCGCCACCGCGGCCGCCTCCAGCCGGGTCCGCGCGCCGAGCTTCATCAGCACCCGCTGGACGTGCGTCCGGGCCGTGCTCGCCGCGATCCGCATCCCCGCCGCGATCGCCGCGGTGTCCTCGCCGTCCGCGATCCGCGCCAGCACCTGGACCTCCCGCCGGGTCAGCAGCCGCAGCAGGCGCACCGCCTCGTCGTCCGGCTCGACCGCCGGTCTCAGCAACTGGTCGAACGCGCCCCGCAGCACCTCCACCGCCACCGCCGCCTCACCGGCCCGGGCCCGCGCGATGGCCCGCTCGACCACCTCGATCCGCTCGTCGCTCGGCACGTACCCGGCCGCCCCCGACGCGAACGCCCCCGCCACGCCCCGCAGTTCGCCCACCGGTCCGAGCACGATCACCGCCACCTCGGGCCGCTCCCGGCGGATCCGCCGCAACCCGTCGAACGCCCCCGGTTCGGCCGGCGCCGCCACCCCCAGCAGGCACACCTCCGGCCGCCGCCCCGCCACCAGGTCCGCCGCCGCGGCGGCCGGCGAACCCACCGCGAGCACCCGGTGGCCGCGCAACTGCAGCGCGGTGGCCAGCGCCTCGGCCAGCAAGCGGTGGTCGTCGACCACGACGAGGCGAACACCCATGAGACCCCTCCAGGTCGGCGCCCGGCCCGCAGCCCCGCCCGGCTGGGGCAGGCGGCCGATGACGCACCATCACAGCGCATTCCGTACCCGACCTGCCAGACCGTCTCACCGGGGCGGAGCCGACCGGGCCCGACCGGACCGGACCTGGCCGGAGACACGAAAAAGGACCTCCGCCAGATGGCGGAGGTCCTTGACCGAGCCCCCATGCGGAATCGAACCGCAGACCTTCTCCTTACCATGGAGACGCTCTACCGACTGAGCTATAGGGGCCTGTTCCTCGTTCTCACTCCCTCGCTTCCGGCTTCTCGCCTTCCGCTCGTTCGCTCGAACAAGGAAGACATTACACGGCCGGGGGCCGGAAAGGGAAATCGGCTCCGGCCGCCACCCGACCGCCCCGGCCCGCCGTCGCACCCACCGCCGCCAGGTCCGTTCCGCTGGTCTCCGGCAGCAGCCGCAGACAGAGCAGCGCCACCACCCCCCAGCCCGCCAGGTACCAGCCGACCGGCTCCGCCGTCCCGTACGCCTCGGTCAGCCGGGTCGCGATCAACGGCGTCGTCGCCCCGCCCACCACCCCGCCCAGGTTGTACGTCAACGCCGCCCCCGTGTAGCGCACCCGGGTCGGGAACAGCTCCGGCAGGAACGCCGCCAACGGCCCCAGCAGACACCCCAGCACCACCATCGCCCCCGCCAGCGCCAGGAACATCAGCCCCCGCCGCTCCGTCTCCAGCAGCGGGAACAGCACCAGCCCCCACCCCACCGCCAGCGCCGTCGCCCCCTGCAACGTCCGCCGCCGCCCCCACCCGTCACTGCGCCGCGCGCTCAGCCACACCGTCCCGGCCTTCCCCACCGCGCCCACCAGCAGCATCTCCAGCACCAGCGTGCTCGGCACCCCCAGCCCGGTGGTCGCGTAGGCCAGCGCGTACGTGGTGGTCAGGTAGAACAGCGCGTACCCCACCGTGATCGAGCCGCACCCCAGCAGCACCGTCCGCCAGTGCCCGCGCAGCACCTCCACCACCGGCGCCCGCTCCGGCCGCGCCTCCTCCCTGTCCCTACCCTCCCGGAACAGCGGCGTCTCCTCCAGCCGCAACCGCACGAACAGCCCCACCGCCACCAGCAACAGCGACGCCAGGAACGGCACCCGCCAGCCCCACGACCGGAACGCCGCCTCGTCCAGGCCGAGTTGCAGCGCCAGGAACACCCCGTTCGCCAGCATGAACCCCGTCGTCGGCCCCAACTGCAGATACGCCCCGTACCGCCCCCGCCGCCCGGCCGGCGCGTTCTCCGCCACCAGCAGCGCCGCGCCACCCCACTCCCCGCCCAGCCCCACCCCCTGGCAGACCCGCAGCACCACCAACGCCACCGGCGCCCACCACCCCCACACCGCGAACCCCGGCAACACCCCCACCGCCGCCGTCGACACCCCCATCAACAGCAACGACACCACCAACGTGGTCTTCCGCCCCAACCGGTCACCGAAGTGCCCGAACGCCACCGCCCCCAACGGCCGTGCCAGGAACGCCACCGCGTACACCGAGAACGCCGCCAACAGCGCCCCCACCGTGCCCAGTTCCGGAAAGAACACCCCACCGAAGACGAGCGCCGCCGCCGTCCCGTAGATGAAGAAGTCGTAGAACTCGATCGCCGTACCGATCAGCGCCGCCGCCGCGGCCCGCCGCATCTGCCCCGTCGCACCCATACCCCCACCATGGCGAGCCCCTCACCCCCGCGACAGCGCCCACCCGAGTGACACCAGCGCCCCACCGGCCCCCTCACGCCCCCCGCCGCCGCCACACAACAACCCCCACCCCACCCACCAACACCAGCCCCAGGACCACCCCGGCCACCACCAGCCCGACACCCCCACCCCCGGAGCCCTCAGGGGCCTCGGCCTGCGGCACCACCGTCGGCGCACCACTCACACTCGACGCCGGACTCGACGCCGGACTCGACGCCGGACTCGACGACGCACTAGGCACGGCCGCCGGGCTCGCCGAAACGGACGGGACCGCCGTGGGCGACGTCTCCGCGACCGGGATCGGCGGCACATCCGCCGGACCGGGATCCCCGGGCTCCGTCAGAGCGACCCGCGGCCGCACCGCGCCGTACCCGGCGTCGTCCGTCCGAGCCGATCCATCCGTCGGCTTGCCGGCCGTGTTGATGAGCACCCGCAGGATCTGATTGGCGGTCCAGTCCGGATGCACCGACCACACCAACGCCGCCGAAGCCGACACCAGCGCCGCCGAGTCCGACGTGCCGTGGCTCTTGCAGTAGCCGGTCGCGCCGGTGCAGGACTCGATCATGTCCATACCGGGTGCGACAAGGGTGACCTGCGGCCCGCGCTGCGACTCGGCCGTCACCGTGCCGTTCCGGTCGGCAGCCCCGACACCGACGACATTGGGCAGCGCGCCCGGATACTCGACCTGGTTTCCCGACTGACCCGAGTTTCCGACACTGGAGACCACGAGGGAGCCCTTGGCGCGAGCGCGAGCGAAGGACGCGTTCAGCTTGGCCACGACATCAGCGGACGCCCTGGACGCGGCGATCCCCTGCGAGACGTTGATCACCCTGGCTCCCTGGTCGACCGCGTAGTCGACGGCCTGCCCGATCTGGCCCAGGAACTCCTCCGCGACCATCGGCTTCTCGGAGCCATTGGCGATCTTGAGCGGGAGGATCCGCACACCGGGTGCCAGGCCATAGGCTCCCTTGCCGCCGTCGCCCTTCCCCGTTCCGGCGATGAGGCTGGCCATCTGGGTGCCGTGCCCCTCGGCGTAGCTCCCGACTCCACCAGGGCTTCCGCTGAAGTCCTTGCCCGGCAGGAACTGCCCCACCAGGTCCGGATGATCCAGCTTGAACCCGCTGTCGATCACCGCAACCGTGACGCCCTGCCCCTTGGTGGTCTTCCACATGTCCGACGCATGCATGGCGTCCAGGTGCCACTGATCCTCGCGAATCGGACCAGCCGCGACCGCCGGCACCACGATCGGCCCGACGACGACGCCTGCTGCCAGGATCGCTGCAGCAAACACCCGACGACGCACTCCCGCATTCGTCCGACGCATCACAACTCCTCGTCAATTCCCCGTCATTCGAGAGCAAGGCCCACACAGGTCTGCCCGGCCACCGGGTGGACCCAGTGGCCGGGCAGTCGCTCCCGTGCTACTCAATCACGCCCGGGTTGCTCTTCGGAGTACCGCTGGTCCAGGTCTCCTCGTCCTCGTGCAGATAGTCGGCCCGCCTGCCGCGCTCACGCTCACGCCGCTCGGCTCCGCCGCCCATCATGCCCGGGCCCATCATGCCGTTCTGGCCCGGTCGTGCCCCGGCCTCGGCGGCCGCCGCACCCGCGGCGGCGGCCCGGTTGCGCAGGCCGCTCCCGCCGGGAGTGAACTCCCCACCGGCCACCGGACCCTTCGCCCCACCGACGACACCGCCGCCGGTCGAGCTGAACCCCCGGCCACGCGAGCCGACCGTTCCGCCGCCGCCACCACCTCCGTGGCCGCCCATGCCCGGGTTGATCCCGCCGGCGCCGCCGAAGCCACCGCCCACGGCACCGCCCGCGCCGGACCGGCCCTGGGCCTCACGCGCCCCGAAGACCGGGCCGCCACCGGTCGGCCCCGGACCGGCGCTCTTCGCCGGCTGGCCGCCGCCCCCGAAAGTGCCGGCCCGGTTCAGCGGAACCGAACCCTCGCCGCCACCCCTC
The DNA here is from genome assembly GCF_040683335.1 of Kitasatospora sp. NPDC093806. NCBI lineage: Bacteria > Bacillati > Actinomycetota > Actinomycetes > Kitasatosporales > Streptomycetaceae > Kitasatospora > Kitasatospora sp. NPDC093806. The sequence continues at coordinate 6,133 of NZ_JBFBDO010000090.1, read as the reverse complement.
AACGGCAAGGACCCGCCGGCGAGCGGACCCGTCCCACCGAACGGAATCGGCCCGCCACCGAGGAAGGGACCGGATCCACCCCCCGGAGTGCCCGGAACCCCGGGACCACCCCCCGGGGTGTACGGCACCGGACCGCCGCCGTTCGGACCCACCGGAACCGTCTGACCGGGCAGGGTCGGCACCGTCGGCAGACTGTCGAGCCCGGTACCGGGCCGGTCCACGGGGTGCGTCGGCAACGGAGTCACCGACCCCGACCCACCCGGATCGTGCGGCGCCGGCACCGAACCGCCACGCGACGGGTACTGCGCACCACCCCCCGACGAGCCCGGCCCCTGCGGCCCCACCCCCGAAGGCCTGGGCACCACCGAACCACCACCGCCGCCGGAACCACCACCGGCCGGGCGGGTGCTCCCGCCGCCACCGCTGTAGCTGCCGCCACTGCGCGGGCTCCGGGGGACGCCACCGACGCCGCCTACGTAGCCATCGCCCTTCGAGTAGTCCGACGAACCGTCTCGGCTACCGGACTCCGGCGTCCCCGGCAGCGCCACGGTGCCGAGGGCGTTCAGCGTCGTGGTGGCCGCGTCGTACGCCTGCCCCAGCTTCTCCATCTGGTGGATGGCTTCCTGGTGCGCCAGGTACACCCGGTGGGCCGCGGCCTGTGCGTCCGCCTCGGAGATCCAGTTGGAGTTGTAGTTCCGCTTCATGATCGAGTCGATGTTGGCGGTGCTCCCGCCATCGATCGTCAGATTGGCCCTGGTGAGCGCCATCGGGTTGGGGGCGCCCTGCATCTTGCGCCCGTTGACCGTCTTGACGTCGTCGTTCGGCACCTCGGGCACGGCCGCCTTCGCGGTGCTCAGCGCCTCCCCCGCCTGGTGCATGGCGTCCCCGGCGGACTTGGAGTAGTCGCCGAGCAGAGCGGCGGACTGATGCAGATTCCCGGCCCAGGTCTTGAAGCTCTCAGCGGCCGGCCCCTCCCAGCTGATCTGGGCGACGTGTGCCTTCAGCGCCACGCTGAGGTCCTTCAGGATGCGCCCCGCGGCCTGCAGCTGCGTACCCCGGCTCAGCACCGTGGACGGGTCGCTTCCCTTGACCATGTTCCTGAGCCCGGTGTGGTCGACACCTTCGAAGTTCGTTCCGCCTGCCACTACTTACTCCCCGTCTCCCCGTGGGCTTCTCCCCGGCCCGCCATCAGTAGTTGACATTGGTCGGCTTCGGCGCCGGGCCGTCCGGGCCCGCTGCCGGAGTGGCGACGCCCGCGTTCTTCGCGATCGCGTTCTGGTCGGCGGTGGTGTGGTCCTCGTTGCCCGCGTAGTTGCCCGCCGTCTGGGCGACCGCGTTCTTCATCGCCTCGATCTGGGACATGAAGTCCTTGTGCAGCTTGACGAGCTGGGTGTGGACATTGCCGTACGCCGCGGTCAGCGCCGTCGCCTCCGAGAACTCCGCGCTGGCGAAGCTCCCACCGGTCAGCTTCTGCTCTTGGAGCTTGTACGGCGCCGCGGCCGAGCCCTCCATCGCGGCCAGCAGGGCCTCGATCTTCTTCGCGAAGGCGGTGAGCGTGTCCAGCTCCACCTTGACGTCCTGCTTGCCGAAGGCGGACACCAGGCCGGACGCGCTGAAGTTCGCCTGCGCATAGCTGATCGTGCGGCCGATCCACGTGTCGTTGAGTGAATACGGATTCACCTCACCGGCCACGTCCGGCCTGGGCTCCGTGCGCGGCGGGACCTCACCTGGCACAGCAATTCACCTCTCCCCCGTACGCCGTGATTCCGGGGAAGCCCGGGTCATCACGGCACAAACACGCCGTCAACTTCTCGGTCGTACCGTTCTGGTCGGCACACCCGCCCCTCGGGACGGACGTCGCCTCGGTCATCGTAGCCACCGCCTCCGTCGGACCGGCAGGGCCCATGGGCCGCCTGTACGCGATCGGTACGAACTTGACACGTGCCGCTCGCCGCCCCGCCCCGCCCCGCCCCGGGGGTGATCGTGGCCGGGGCTAGACTGGCCGGGTCCGGCGGTGCCGGATGTGATGTCATCTGCCGCGCAACGTCGCACAGCAGCGACCCCGGCCGCCCGGCCGCTCCTCCGCCGGCGGGTGCGGCCCCGGTGCGGATCGGACGGCCCCGCGTGACCGCCAACCTTCCTGCTGACGGCGCCCCTTGGTGGGCCCGGGCCGTGCGGCCGGCGCGGCCGCCGTTGCCGGTCGCGCTGATGGTGCGGGCCGCGCTGGGCATGGCGGTGCCGTTGGCCGTCGGGCTGGTCGCGCACCGGGTGGACCTGGGGGTGTTCGCGGGACTCGGCGCGATGCACGCCACCATGAACGACCGGGTGGAGCCGGCCCGGCTGCGCGCCGTGCGGATCGCGGCCGCGGTGTCGGCCTCCGCGCTGGGCATGCTGATCGGCACGGCCCTCCAGCACTTCGAACAGGTCCGGCACCTCCCGAACCCGTCCGTGACGATCGCCCTCGCCCTCGCGCTGACCGTCACCGCCTTCGTCTCCGGCGCGCTGAGCGCGACCGGGCCGCGCGGTTCGGCGGCGGGTCTGCTGCTGCTCGTCTCGGCGGCGCTGGGCAGCGGCATGCCGCTGCCGCGGCCGTGGTGGGCGGCGGCGCCGATGCTGCTGGCGGGTGCCGGGGTCGTGGTGGTGCTGGGGCTGCCGCTGCGCGGCTGGCGGCCGCGGGGCGGCGGTCGCCGCGCGGATCCGCGGGTGCGCGCGCTCGCCGCCGTGTACGACGCGCTGGGACGGATGCTCGCCGATCTGGGGACGCCCGGGGGCGCGGAGTCCCGTCAGGTGCTGACGGCCCGGCTCAACCAGCTGCAGGACCAGCTCCCGACGACGCGTCCGACGACCCGTCCGACGACGCGCCCGACCGGGGTGGACGCGATGTACGAGGCGGCCCTGGCGGCGACCGAGGCGGCCACCGGACTGCTGTGGGCCTGGCGGCCGGTGCCGCCGGAGGTCGCCGCGGTGCCCGGCCGGCTGGCCCGGGCGGTGGAGCGCGGCGGCGGCGAGGTGCCGGTGCCGGAGTGGGCGCCGGACACGCCGTCCCGGCTGGCCCTGGACGCGGCGCTGCGGGCGGCGGCGGAGACGGTGGCGGGCCGGGAGGCGGTGCTGGGTACGGCGCCCGCACCGCCGCCGGACCCGTGGCGGCTGCGGGTACGGCTGGTGTCGCCGGGGGCGGCGCGGTACGGGCTGCGGCTCGCGCTGTGCATCGCGGTGGGTGCGGCGGTGACCGCCGCGGTGCCGCTCAGCAAGGGCTACTGGGTGCCGATGACGATCGCGTTCGTGCTGAAGCCGGATCTGGGGTCGGTGTTCCTGCGGGCGGTGAGCCGTTCGGTGGGGACGGTGCTGGGGGTGGCGGTGACGGCGGCGGTGCTGCCGGCGGCGGCCGCCGCGGGCGGACCGTGGGCGCTGGTGGCGCTCGCCGGGCTGTGCGTGGCCCTGCTGCCGTACGCGACGGCGGCGCACTACGGGCTGAACACGGTGGTGATGACGCCGATGGCGCTGGTGCTGCTGCAGCTGGGCGGGCAGAGCGGCGCGGCCGAGTTCTGGCCGCGGGTGCTGGACACCGCGCTGGCCAGTGCGGTCGTGCTGCTGTTCGGCTGCCTGCTCTGGCCGGACCGGCCGCGGCACCGGATCGAACCGCGCCTGGTGACCGCGACGACCGCGCTGCGGGCCTACCTGGCCTCGGTCACCCGCCCCGCCGCCCCGCACCAGCAGCCCGAGCCGCACGACCCCCACGGCCCGCAGGCCGAGGTGTGGCTGCGCCGGACCGCCTACCGGGCGCTGGCGGATGCCCGGGCGGCGGTGGAGCAGGGGCTCGCCGAGCCGCCGCCCACCGGCCGGCTGGCCGTCGAGTGGCTGCCGGCGACGGCCGCGCTGGAGCGGCTGAGCGGCGCGGTGGCGGCGTTCGCGGCGCAGCGCCGGTACGGCGGCCGGGTGCCGGACGGGGTGGAGGTGGAGCGGGTGCGGCGGGCCTTGGACGAGCTGACGGCGGCGGCCCGCGCCCACCGTCCGCCGACCGGGGTGGCGGCGCGGCCGACCCGGCCGCACGACCCGACGCGCAGTGCGCTGGGCCGTGCGGCGGACGAGCTGGACACGCTCCTCGCCAAGAACACCGGCTAGGACCGCCTAGACCTGCTCGGCCAGCTCCAGCCAGCTCAGCTCCAGCTCCTCCTTCTCCTCCCGGACCGCCCGCAGCTGGCTGTCCAGCTCGGCGACCTTGGAGAAGTCGGCGGCGTGCTCGGCGAGCTGGGTGTGCAGCTTGGACTCCTTGTCGTCCAGCTTGGCGATCTGCCGCTCCAGCTTCTGCATCTCCTTCTTCGCCGCCCGCGCGTCGCCGGCCGACAGCCCGGACGCCGTGGCGGAGGCGGCGGCCGGGGCCGGGTTGGCGGCGGCGGCCGAGGCGGCGGCCGCGGCGGCCATCCGGGCCCGCCGCTCCAGGTACTCGTCGACGCCGTTGGGCAGCATCCGCATCCGCTGGTCGCCGAGCAGCGCGAACGTCGTGTCGGTGGTGCGCTCGATGAAGAAGCGGTCGTGGCTGATGACGATCATCGAGCCGGGCCAGCCGTCGAGCAGGTCCTCCAGCTGGTTGAGCGTCTCGATGTCGAGGTCGTTGGTGGGCTCGTCGAGGAAGAGCACGTTGGGCTCGTCCATCAGCAGCCGGAGCAGCTGGAGCCGGCGGCGCTCACCGCCGGAGAGGTCGCCGACCGGGGTCCACTGCTTGTCCTTGCCGAAGCCGAACTGCTCGCAGAGCTGGCCGGCGCTCATCTCGCGGCCCTTGCCGAGGTCGACCCGGGAGCGGACCTGCTCGACGGCCTGGAGCACCCGGGTGGCCGGGTCGAGTTCGGCGACCTCCTGGGAGAGGTAGGCCAGCCGCACGGTCTTGCCGACCTTGACGACGCCGGACGCGGGCTGGACGTCGCCCTCGGAGGTGTAGGCGTCGCGCAGGGCGCGCAGCAGCGAGGTCTTGCCGGCGCCGTTGACGCCGAGCAGGCCGATCCGGTCGCCGGGGCCGAGCTGCCAGGTGACGTTCTCCAGCAGCAGCTTCGGTCCGGCCTTGACGGTGACGCCCTCGAGGTCGAAGACGGTCCGGCCGAGCCGCGCGTTGGCGAACTTCATCAGCTCGCTCTTGTCGCGGGGCTCCGGCACGTCGGCGATCAGCGCGTTGGCAGCCTCGATCCGGTAGCGCGGCTTGGAGGTGCGGGCGGGGGCGCCGCGGCGCAGCCAGGCGAGCTCCTTGCGGGCGAGGTTCTGGCGCTTCTGCTCCTCGGTGGCCTCGATCCGGGTGCGCTCGGCGCGCGCGAAGACGTAGTCGGAGTAGCCGCCCTCGTACTCGTGGACGGTGCCGTGCTGGACGTCCCACATGCGGGTGCAGACCTGGTCGAGGAACCAGCGGTCGTGGGTGACGCAGACGAGGGCGGAGCGGCGGGCCTGGAGGTGCTGGGCGAGCCAGGCGATGCCCTCGACGTCGAGGTGGTTGGTGGGCTCGTCAAGGACGATCAGGTCGGGCGAGCCGAGCAGCAGCTTGGCGAGCGCGATCCGGCGGCGCTCGCCACCGGAGAGCGGGCCGATGACGGTGTCCAGGCCGTCGGGGAAGCCGGGCAGGTCGAGGCCGCCGAAGAGGCCCTCGATGATGTCGCGGATGCGGGCGTCGCCGAGCCACTCGTGGTCGGCCCGGTCGGCGATGACCTCGTGCCGGATGGTGGCGGTGGGGTCCAGCGAGTCGTGCTGGGTGAGGACGGCCATCTGCAGGCCGCCGGAGTGGGTGATCCGGCCGCCGTCGGGCTCCTCCAGCTTGGCGAGCATCCGGATCAGGGTGGTCTTGCCGTCCCCGTTGCGCCCGACGACGCCGATCCGGTCGCCCTCGCTGACGCCGAGGCTGACCCCGTCCAGAAGGGCCCGGGTGCCGTAGACCTTCGTGACGGACTCGATGGTGGCGAGGTTGACGGCCACGTGTGCTGCGCTCCAGGGTTCGACGGATTCGGGGCTCGGGCGGAGCCTCGATCCTCCCCAGCCTAGTGGCCCGGCCGACGGCGCATCCCCCGAGCGATCCCGCGCCCGACCCGCGCCCGACCCGCGCCCGACCCGCGCCCGACCCGCGCCCGACCCGCGCCCGACCCGCGCCGGGCCCGCG
>NZ_JBFBDO010000089.1:0-34743 GCF_040683335.1 Kitasatospora sp. NPDC093806 | reverse complement strand
ATTCGACACCATCCTGTCGGGCCTCGAACCCGCCTACCGCCGCTGGCGCGGCCAAGCCGCCTGACCCTCACCCGCACCCCTCCCGCGCAGGAAGTCGGCCCACCCGACTTCCTGCGCCCGCGCGTCCGGGGCCGCCGGCACAACCCGCACAGGAAGTCGGACCCGCCGACTTCCTGTGCGGCGCGAGCTCTGCGCAGAAGGTCGCACCCGCCGACTTCCTGTGCGCCCGCGGGACGGCTCAGGCCGTGGGGGCCGGGGAGGCGGTGAGGGTGAAGGCCTGGGGGTAGCCGAGGGCGGCGGGCGGGAGGGTGGTGGGGACGCCCGCGTGGAGGACGGTGAGGGTGCCGGTGCCCCGGCGGGTGGGGTCGGCGACGCGGCGCAGTGCCTGGGCGGCGACCGCTTCGGCGGAGCCGTAGAACGTCAGCGACGGCGCGGCGGTCGGGGCGACCGCGGCGCGGATCCGGTCGGCGACCAGCTCGTAGTGCGTGCAGCCGAGGACGAGCACCGCCGTGCCGGCCGGCGTGTGGGCGGCCGCCGCGGCGACGGCCGCGTCGATCTCCGCCTCGTCGCCGTGCTCGACCGCGTCCGCCAGGCCGGGGCAGGCGACCTCGGTGACGTCGGCCGTCCCGGCGAAGTCGCGGATCAGCCCGCGCTGGTACGCGCTGCCGGTGGTGGCGGGGGTGGCCCAGATCGCGACCGGGCCGCCGAGCGCGGCGGCCGGCTTGATCGCCGGGACGGTGCCGATGACCGGCAGCCCGGGCTCCAGTTCGGCGCGGAGCGCGGCGAGCGCGTGCACCGAGGCGGTGTTGCAGGCGACGATCAGCGCGTCCGGCTCGTACGCCGCGGCGGCCCGGGCGCAGCCGAGGGCGAGCTCGGTGATCTCCTCGGGCGTGTGCGGGCCCCAGGGCATCGAGGCGGGGTTGGAGGAGAGCACCAGGTCGGCGTCCGGACGCAGCGCCCGGAGTGCGGCGGCGGCGGCCAGCAGGCCGATTCCCGAGTCCATCAGTGCGATCTTCACGGGTCAAGACTTTAGTCGATGGCCCCCGCCGGGCCCCTGGTGCGGCAGACTGCCCGGGTGACCGTCCTGCTGTGGATCGCCGTGCTCTCCCTGCTGGTCTGGCTCTGGCTCGCGGGCTGCCACGGGCTGTTCTGGCGCACCGACGTCCGGCTGCCGCCGCGTCGGCCGCCCGCCCGCTGGCCGCAGGTGGCGGTGGTGGTGCCGGCCCGGGACGAGGCGGAGGTGCTGCCGGTCAGCCTGCCGAGCCTGCTGGCGCAGAAGTACCCGGGGCGGGCCCGGGTGGTCCTGGTGGACGACCACAGTTCCGACGGCACCGGCGCGCTGGCGCGGTCGCTGGCCACCCCGGAGGGCCTGGAGCTGACGGTGACCACCCCTCCCCCGCTGCCGGCCGGCTGGACGGGAAAGCTGTGGGCGCTGCGGCACGGGGTGGAGCTGGCCGGCCCGGACGCCGAGTATCTCCTGCTCACCGACGCGGACATCGCGCACGGCCCGGACTCGCTGGCCGAGCTGGTGGCCGCCGCCGAGACCGGGCGGCTGGACCTGGTGTCGCAGATGGCCCGGCTGCGGGTGGAGACGGGCTGGGAGCGGCTGATCGTGCCGGCCTTCGTGTACTTCTTCGCCCAGTTGTACCCGTTCCGGTGGAGCAACCGGCCGGGTTCGCGGACGGCCGCGGCGGCGGGCGGCTGCTCGCTGGTGCGGCGGGCGGCGCTGGAGCGGGCGGGCGGGGTGGCGGCGATCCGGGGCGCGGTGATCGACGACGTGTCGCTGGCCCGGGCGGTGAAGGCGTCCGGGGGACGGACCTGGCTGGGGCTGGCCGAGCAGGTGGACAGCGTGCGGCCGTACCCCCGGCTGGCGCAGCTGTGGCGGATGGTGTCGCGCAGCGCGTACGCCCAGTTGCGGCACTCGCCACTGCTGCTGGCGGGGACGGTGCTGGGGCTGGCGCTGGTCTACCTGGTGCCGCCGGTGACCGCGGTGACGGGCCTGGTGGCCGGCGCGTGGCCGGTGGCGGCGGCCGGCGGGGCGGCGTGGGCGCTGATGACGGGGACGTTCGTGCCGATGCTCCGCTACTACCGGCAGCCGCCGGCGGCCGCGTTGCTGCTGCCGTTCACGGCCTCGCTCTACCTGCTGATGACGGTCGACTCGGCCGTACAGCACTGGCGGGGCCGGGGGGCGGCCTGGAAGGGTCGGACGTACTGACACCTGGCACCCCGCACCACGTCCGCCGCAGCGCGCGTGCGCCACACTGTTCGAATGGACCGTCAGACGATCTCCCGCCTCGCCCACGTCCACCATCCGATCGCCGCACCGCTCTCCGACGGCACCGTGGACCGGCTGCTGGAGCGGGCACTCACCCGGGCCGTCCCCGCCCCGGCCGCCCCCGCTCCGGCCGAGGGCGGCCGGGTGCTGGACCTGGGGTGCGGGAAGGGCGGGTGGCTGCTGCGGGCGCTGGCGGCGCGGCCGGGGTGGCGGGCGGTCGGGGTGGACCTGGACGCGGCGGCGCTGACCCGGGCGCGGGAGTCGGCGGAGGCGCTGGGGGTGCAGCGGCGGATCGGCCTGCACCACCTGGACGCCCGGGAGTTCACCGCCCGCGAGCCCTTCGACCTGGTGCTGAGCATCGGCGCCGCGCACGCCTTCGGCGGGCTGCTGCCGACGCTGGCGGCGGCCCGCGCGCACCTGGCGCCGGGCGGCCGGTTGCTGGTCGGCGCGGAGTTCTGGGAGCGCGAGCCCGCGCGGGCGGCGCTGGACGCCCTGGGCGCGGCGCGCGACGACTTCGCGGACCTCGCGACCACCGTGGACCGGGTCGCCGCAGACGGCTGGACGCCGGTGTTCGGCCACGTCAGCAGCCCGCAGGAGTGGGACGACTACGAGTTCTCCTGGACGGGTTCGCTCGCCGAGTGGGCGCTGGACCATCCGGAGCACCCGGACGCCGCGGCGGCCCGGACGGCGGCCGAACTGCACCGCGCCGGGTGGCTGCACGGCTACCGGGGGACGCTGGGCTTCGTCACCCTGCTGCTTCGCCGGGACTGAGCCGCGGTCCCCGGGGCGGGTCGACGACCCCGACGGCGGCGCCGGGCGGGCACACGTAGTGGCGGGTCGACCGGGACCGGCCGACCCGCCAGGGGACTCGGGACGTTCAGTGGCGGTGGAGCTTGCGCGGGTGGCGCTGCTGGTCCTGGGCCACCAGGTGGTCCATCACCTCGGGCATCGCCTCGACGCCGCCGGCGTTGGTCGGCGAGGTCCGGTACTCACCCTGCACGACCACGGTCGGCAGCTCGTTGATGCCGTAGCGGACGAACAGCGCGGCGGCGTCGTCCACCGCCCGCACGACCTCCTCGGAGCGGTAGGCCTCGCGCCAGCGCTGCTGGTCGACGCCCTGGCGCACCGCCCAGTCGGCGGTGGTGTCCTCGGTGGTGAGGTCCTGCTCGCTGGAGTGGATGGCGCGGAACGCGCTGGTCTGCAGGCGCTCGACCAGGCCGAGCCGCTCCAGCGTGTAGTAGAGGCGGGCGTGGCCGCGCTGCGCCCGCTCCTCGCGGCTGCCCTGCCAGATGGCCGGGACGCGGCGCAGGTCGACGTCGTCGCGGTGCCGCTCGACCCAGGCCTGGAGCGGCTGTTCGAGCGCCTGGGAGTGCCCGCAGTCGTACCAGAAGAACTCCAGCGCCTCCGTGCGGGCGCTCTCCCGCACCGGCTGCGGGAGGTCGAGGCGGACGTACTGGGAACCCTCGCGGGGCGGTTGGTGGGTGACGGCGCCGGCCTGGACGGGGGACGCGGCGATCCCGGTGGCGATGGCGAGCAGCAGAGTGGTTCTGAGGATCGACTTCACACGGGGCAGTGTGTCGGTGACGTAACGTCATCGGCCATGTCGCCCCGGTGCGTCGGGCCGGGATTCGCCCGAACGGCGCACCCGACCCGGCGCACCGGGACGCGTCAGCCGCGTCCGCCTGCTCCGTTCGGGCCGGGGACCGTCGGGCCGGGGACGTTCGGGTCGGGGACGTCGACGTTCGACGCCGCCCGGGACCGGCCCGCGCCGGACGAACCCGCCGCCGGCACGCCGCAGACCTCGGCGAACAGCCGCTGCCAGGCGTCCGCCACCACGTCGAGCTCGCAGTGGGCCAGCGCGTGCGCCCGGGCGGCGGCGCCGAGTCCGGCCCGGTCGCCGGCCAGCACCTTGGCCAGCGCCTCGGCGAGGGCGAGCGGGTCACCGGGGGCGACCAGCGCGCCGGTGGTGCCGTCCCGCACCACCGAGCCGACCCAGCCGACGTCGGTGGCGACGGCCGGCAGCCCGGCCAGCGCGGCCTCGATCAGCACGCCGGGGACGCCCTCGTCGTCGCTGCTCAGCAGCACCGCGTCGGCGGCCCGGTAGAGCGGGGCCGGGTCGGCGAGGGTGCCGAGGAAGTGGGCCCGGGCGGCGGCCGGATGTCGTTCCAGGGCGGTGCGTTGCGGGCCGTCCCCGGCGACCGCGAGCCGCACGTCCGGGAGCCGGTCGAGCGCGTCGAGGGCGAGGTCGAGGCGCTTCTCGGGGGTGATCGCGCCGAGCCAGGCGACCAGCAGACTGTCCGTCGGCAGGCCGAGGGCGTGCCGGGCGGCGCGCTTGTCGGCCTCGCCGTCGGCGGGCGGATAGCGGTCGGCGGCACGGGCGTTGGGGATGGTGTGCACGGTCGCGGCGGGCAGCCGGAACCGGTCGACCAGCAGCTCGCGGGCGCCCTCGGCGAGCGCGGTGACGGCGGCGGCCCGGTGCAGCAGGGCGCCGGTGCGCAGCCGGCGCACCGGACCGGCCGGCCAGTGCCGGGGGTCGCCGACGGAGACGTAGACGAACGGGGTGCGGGTGCCGGCGAGGGCGAGGGCGCAGGCGGAGAGGGTGGCGGAACCGTGCGCGAGGACGAGGTCGGCGGTGCGGGCGGCGGTGCGCAGGGCGGTGAGGGTGCGGGGGTGCAGCCGGCCCGGGCCGAGCACGGCGGTGGCGCGGGTGAAGGGGGCGTCGGGGTGGGCGTCCGGGTGCGGGGCGAGGGCGCGCAGCGCGGAGGCCTGGCCCCGGCGGCGCAGTTCGCGGTGGAGGTCGCGGGCGAGGCTCTGGGCGCCGCGACGGCGAGGGTCGGTGATGAGGTGGAGGATGCGGGGGCGGGTTCCGGCCGTCCTGACCGGTGTCGCTTCAGGCATGGGAACGACCTTGGCACAGCCTCCCGCCTGCGACGACCCCTTTGCGCAACCCGGCGGTGGTCCGCGCGCCAGCGCGGGTACCCCGGAAGGGCGCCGGTCGGGTGCCGTCGTACGCCCTCCGGAGGGTCGGCACCCCCGGTTACGCGCCCTCGGGCGCCCCTGGCCGCCTCCGCGCCGGTCCGGCGGGGCCCGATTCGGATCGACTGCGGACCGACCGCGGACCGACCGGGGACGGCGGTGGGCCGGTCCCGGGAGTGGCCGAATCGCTGGCGGCCGCCGACCGCGACCTGCGATGCTGATCGGCAGTCAGGGCACCGTCCCGGCACGGGAGACCGGGGGTGCCCAGGAGGGCGGGGGTTGGCCGGTGCATGTGCTCTATGTGATCGACAGCGTGGGCCGGGTCGGCGGGGCCGAGCAGGGCCTGATGGCGATGGCCCCCCAGCTGGTGCGGGCCGGGGTCAAACTCGACGTCGCCTACCTCAAGGACTCTCCCGGGGGCTTCCAGCCGGAGCTCGCCGCCGCCGGGGCCGATGTGTTCGGGGTCGGGCGGCCGAGCCGGGGCGGGACCGCCGCCGCGCTGCACCGGCTGGTCCGCGAACGCCGCCCGGACCTGCTGCACACCACGCTGTACGCGTCGGACGTGCTCGGCCGGGCGGCCGCGCTGGCCACCCGTACGCCGGTGGTGACCAGCCTGGTCGACGCGGCGTACGGGCCGGAGCACCGGAACGCGCGCGGGCTGAGCCCGTGGCAGGTGCGGGCGGCGCAGGCGGTGGACGCGACCACCGCGCAGGGCACCCGGCGCTTCCACGCGCTGACCCGGTACGTGGCCGGGGCGATGGCGCGCCGGCTGCGGGTGTCGGCGCGGCGGATCGACGTGGTGCCGCGCGGGCGCGACCCGGAGCTGCTGGGCACCGTGACGCCGGACCGGCGGGCCGCGGTGCGTTCGGCGCTGGAGCTGCCGCAGGACGTGCCGGTGGTGCTGGCGGCGGCCCGTCAGCAGTACCGGAAGGGCCTGGACGTGCTGTTGGAGGCCTGGCCGGAGGTGCTGCGGGCGGAGCCGGACGCGGTGCTGCTGCTGGCCGGGAGCGAGGGCGGCGAGACGGCGCGGCTGCGCGCGCTGGCCGAGGCGGCGGGCGGGGCGGCGAGACGGGTGCGCTTCCTGGGGCCGCGTGACGACGTGTTCGATCTGATGGCGGCGTCCGACGCGTTCGCCGTGCCGTCCCGTTGGGAGGGGCAGGGCAGCGCGGCGATGGAGGCGATGGGGGTCGGGGTGCCGCTGGTCGCCGCCGACCTGCCGGGGCTGCGGGAGACGGTCGGTTCGGGGGACTACGCGCGGCTGGTGACGCCGGAGCGGCCGGCCGAGCTGGCGGCGGCGCTGGCCGACACGCTGGAGGACCGGGCCGCGGCGCGGGTGCGGGCGAAGGCGGCGCGGGCGCGGTTCCTGACCTCGTTCACGCTGCAGCAGGTGTCGGCGCAGATGGTCGGGTTCTACGAGCGGTCGCTGCGGCTGCGCGCGGTCTGAGCCCCGGACTCCGATCCGCTCCGTACACCCCATCAACTCTCTTGACCGGCCTGGTGGTTGGGCGGACCGGCGCGGAGACCGACGCCGGGGGCCGCCGCGCGCCGACGGCCCGCCGGGGCGCCGGAGCGATGGCCCGGATCCAGCCGTACGCGGAGCGCCCGCGCGCCGCCTGCCCGGGCCGCGTCCGGTTACGCGGATCGGGTGAACCCGGCTGGACCGCGGGCACACCCGGTCGGCAGGATGTCCGGCTGGGGCCCGCCGCCTCATCTCACCTTCCCCCGTACGGATTTGGAGTACCCGGTGCTCAAGGGATTCCGCAGCTTCCTGCTGCGCGGAAACGTCGTCGACCTCGCGGTCGGCATCGTGATCGGCGCGGCCTTCACGGCCGTGGTCACCGGGTTCGTGACGGCCTTCCTCACCCCGCTGATCGGGGTCGCGACCGGTGCGGTCGGCGACTTCACCCAGAAGACCTTCGAGGTGGCCGGCACCCGCTTCCCGTACGGGGTCTTCATCAACGCGCTGATCGGCTTCGTGCTGGTCGCGGCGGTGATCTACTTCGTCGTGGTGGTGCCGGTCGGCAAGCTGCAAGCGCGGCTGGACGGCGCCAAGCCCGCGCCGGTGGCCAAGGCCGACTGCCCGGAGTGCCTGAGCAAGATCCCGGTCGCGGCGGTGCGCTGCTCGTTCTGCACCTCCGAGGTGGCCGGCCGGCCCGGCTTCCCCTCCCAGGGCGGCGCCCCGCAGTCGGCGGCTCCGGTGCTCTGACCAGGCACTGAGCGCTCCCATACCGCCTCCGACGGCGGTTCCGGCGCCCGTTCCGGCATCGGTCGGACATCGATCCGACCACGGTCCGATATCGGTCTGATGGGGACTTTATCCCCGAAACATTCACGAGCCCCCGCCGCACCGTCGGCGGGGGCTCGAATGCGCCGGCGCACGCCCTGCCCGCAAAAGTTTCTTCGACGGTCCCCGAACCGTCCACCGGCCCTTCACCGCAAGGATCTTCGACCGGCGCGTCCGGGCGCAGTTCGAGCCCCGAGCCGGCCCGACAGGTGGCCAGAAGTCGCCGCAGAAATGTCCGTTCTTATCACTTTCGAAACCTTTGTTCGAGCGAAGCTTGTGTAAACACTCGAACTGCTCGGCCTCCCACTCTCCTCAGCAGGCTCGTTGTGGGCTTACCGTATGGCCCATGACCTCGCCCCGCTCCTACGACGGAGTCGGCTACCCCTCTCCGTCCTTCTCCTCCGGCACGCCCATCTACGACAGCCTCGTCGCAGAGCGCGGTGTCCCGCAGATCGCGCCCATCAACGTGCCGGCCGCCCTGCCGCCGGCCCTCTCCACCGGTTACGGATCCGGCCTCCCCAGCCCGTCCTACGACAACCGGTACGGCAGCGGGTACGACGCCCCCGCCAGCAACCTCCCCGCGCTGCCGCCCGCCCGCCTCGCCCTGGGCCCCGGCCCGAGCAGCGCGCCGTCCGCCGGCCCGGCCACCGCGTACATCCCGGCGCAGCCCGCGCCCGCGTACGCCGCCGCGCCCCAGCCGCCGGTCCCCGGCTACGGCGCCCCGCAGCAGTACCTGCCCGGCCAGCGCCCGCAGACCCCGGCCCCCGGCTTCGCCCAGGCCGCCACCGGCGGGTACCAGCCGTCCGGCGGCCAGAGCTTCGGCGGCCAGAACACCTTCGTCGGCGGCCACGGCGGCCCGCAGACCTTCGGTGCGCAGCAGCCCGGCGGCCCGGTCGGTCCGCACGGCCAGGCCGGTCAGCCGCAGGGCGGCCCGCAGTCCTTCGGCGGCCCCACCCCGGGCGGCCAGGGCTTCAACGGCCAGGGCTTCGGCGGCGGCTTCAACGGCTCGGCCGACCAGTCCTTCGGCGGCGCCCAGCTGCGCCCGGCGGTCACCCCGGTCGCCCCGGTCCGGCCGATGCAGCCGCAGCGCCCGGGCCCGTACGGCGACGCCGGCCAGTTCCAGCAGGGCTACCAGCCACAGGCGCAGGGCTACTGACGCCGCCGGGCCGGCCCCACCCGGCCCGCACCCGCACCACCTGAGCACCACCCGGCGCACCCAAGTCCGCCGGGCGTACGGAGAAACGGGTCATCCACGGACCGCCCGGAACGCCGCCCCGCCGGCGTCCCGGGCGGTCCGTGCGCGTTCGGGGCCGATCGGGGCTCCGATCGGTGCTCCGGTGCGAGCGGTTCGGTCGTCCGGTGGTCCGTACGTATCCGGGTGGTCCATACCTATCCGGCCGGTCCGGGCGGATCCGGGCGCGGACCTGCTCCGCGAGGCTGGCAGGATGGGGGAATGCAGCTCACCGGACTCCACGTCTACCCCGTCAAGTCCATGTACCGCCTCAGCCCCGAGAGCGTCGCGGTCGAACCGTGGGGCCTGGCAGGCGACCGCCGCTGGATGCTCGCCGACGCCACCGGCCGGTTCGTCAGCCAGCGCGAGGACGCCTCCATCGGCCAGGTCCGCACCGAGCTCACCGCCACCGGCTCGCTCGTCCTCACCACCCCGGGCGGCGCCCGCGCCGAGATCCCCGCCCCCTCCCTCGCGGCCGGCGACCCGGTCTCCGAGGTCGAGGTCTGGGGCGCCCGGTTCCCGGCCGCCGAGGCCGCGAAGGAGGCCCAGCTCTGGATCGCCGAGCACGTCGGCGACTACCGGCTGGTGCACCTCGACGACCCGCGCGCCCGGCCCGCCGACCCGAAGTTCTCCGAGCCCGGCGACACCGTCTCGATGGCCGACGGCTACCCGCTGCTGCTCGCCAACACCGCCTCGCTGGACGCGCTCAACGAGCTGATCGCCACCGAGCACCCGGAGAGCGCGCAGCCGCTGCCGATGGAACGGTTCCGCCCCAACGTGGTGGTCTCCGGCGACGCGGCCTGGGCCGAGGACGGCTGGCGCCGGATCCGGATCGGCGAGCTGACCTTCCGGGTGGTCAAGCCGTGCGGGCGGTGCGTGATCACCACCACCGACCAGGAGAGCGGCGAGCGGCGCGGCCCCGAGCCGCTGCGCACCCTGGCCCGGCACCACAAGCTGCTGAAGAAGGCCGCGTTCGGGCAGAACCTCATCGCCGACCGGCCGGCCGGCGTCGAGGGCGACGTGCTCGGCACGCTCCGGCTCGGCGACGAGGTCGAGGTGCTGGAGGACGGCGCGTTCTGGCCGGCCGGCGAGCTGGTCTGACGGCGCTCTCGCCTGCCGGGGAGCCGGCCTGACGGCGCGCGGGGCGGACGGCGCGCGGGTGCTTCGTACCCTCCCCGCCCGGGCGCGCGCCCGGGTCGGCGCCCGCTCCGCACCCGCGTCCCGGAACCGGAAGTGTGCGCGCTCGTTGAAGCATGTGTCGACGCGTGTGGTGAACCCGCGACGGTCCCCGGCCCGCTTTCCGTCGGGCGGCCGGAGCACCGGCGTCGGCGCGCTACGGTGGGCGGACGGCCCGCGCACCCCCGTGCGCCACGTGGCGGCGCACCGCGCCCGCGTGCGTTCGGTCCGTAGATGGCCGGCTCGATGAAGGTGGGGACGACAGACCGTCATGGCTGAGCACAGGGTCCGGGTCACCCAGGACAGCGCATCCCGCTGGCGGCGCCGCGCCGGCGAGTACGACACGCTCGCGGAGGCCCTCGCGGCCGCCGAACCGGGCGACACCGTGACCGTGCGGCCGGGCACGTTCCGGGAGAACGTCGTCCTGGACAAGCCGGTCACGCTCGTCCCCGCCCAGGGCCCCGGGACCGTCCGGATCGACCCGCCGAGCGGGGTGCCGCTCACCGTCACGGCCGCCGCGACCGTCCGCGACCTGGTCATCGAGGGCAGCGACCGGTCCGGGCCGGCCGTCCTGATCACCGGGGCCGGCGCGACCCCGTCGTTCGCCGGCTGCCGCGTGGAGACCCGCTCGACCGCGGGCATCGAGGTGACCGACGGCGCCCGGCCGACCCTCAAGGGCTGCGTGATCGCCAACCCGGACGGGCTCGGTCTGCGGCTGCGCGGCGCGGGCACCGCGGCGGCGTTCGAGGACTGCGAGGTGTCCGCCGCCGGGCAGGCCGGGCTGGCCGTGCTCGGCGGCGCGACCGCCGCGCTGGAACGCTGCCGGGTGCACCACGCAACCGGCGCGGGCGTGCTGCTCTCCGACCCGGGCAGCGCGGCGGAGCTGACCGGTTGCGAGATCTACGAGATCCGCGGCAGCGGTGTGCAGGCGGAGGCGCAGGCGGGCGGGCGCCTGGTCGACTGCGACATCCACCGGGTCACCGGCAACGGCCTCACCCTCGACGGCGAGGCCGAGCTCGTGCTCACCGGCTGCCGGGTGCACGACCTCCCGGAGAACGCCGCCGACCTGCGCGGCCGGGCCCGGCTGAGCCTCGCCCACAGCACCGTGCGGGACTTCGGGCGCGGGGCGCTCTCGGTCTGGGACCAGGGCACCGAGGCCAGCGCCGAGTCCTGCCAGATCCACGGCTCCAACGGCGAGTACCCGGCGCTCTGGGTCAGCGACGGCGCCCGGCTCACGCTCACCGACTGCGCGCTGCACGACCTGCCGGACGCGCTGTTCGTGCTCGACCGCGACTCCGTCGCCAGCGCCGAGGGCTGCTCGTTCAGCCGGATCCGCAGTTCGGCGGTGTCGGTCAGCGGCGGTGCGACCGTCACCCTCACCGGCTGCCGGGTCCAGGAGGCGGGCACCGGGCTCTGGTTCCGCGACCACGGCAGCGGGGGCCTGCTCACCGGCTGCGAGATCTCCGACGTGGCGACCGGGGTGATCGTCACCAAGGGCGCCGACCCGGTGCTGCGGGACTGCACCGTCCGGGCCGGTTCGGACGCCGGCGTCTACGTCTCCGCGCAGGGCCGGGGCACCTTCGAGGACTGCCGGGTCTCGCACGGCAAGGGGTTCGGCTTCCACATCATCGACGGCTGCCGGACCGTGCTCACCCGCTGCCGGGCCGAGCAGAACGAGCGGGCCGGCTTCGAGTTCTCCGAGCCCGGGCCGGTGGTGGAGAACTGCACCTCCGACGACGTGGTGGCCGCGCCGAGCGCCGCGTCGGCCGAGATCCCCGCCCCGCGCGGCACCCAACTCGCCGCCACCGCGGCCTCGTTGGCGTCCGCCGCGCCGGCCCCCGCGGTGATCGGGCCGATCCCGGACTGCCGCCCCGCCGACGAGGCGCTGGCCGAACTCGACGGACTGGTCGGCCTGGCCACCGTCAAGCAGGAGGTCCGGACCCTGATCGACCTCATCTCGGTCGGCCGGCGGCGCCGGCAGGCCGGGCTCAAGGCGCCCTCGCTCCGCCGCCACCTCGTCTTCACCGGCGCCCCCGGCACCGGCAAGACCACGGTCGCCCGGCTCTACGGCGAGATCCTGGCCTCGCTCGGCGTCCTGCAGCGCGGCCACCTGGTCGAGGTGGCCCGGGTGGACCTGGTCGGCGAACACATCGGCTCCACCGCGATCCGCACCGCCGCCGCCTTCGACCGGGCGCGCGGCGGGGTGCTCTTCATCGACGAGGCCTACGCGCTGGCCCCGGAGGACGGCGCCCGCGACTTCGGCCGGGAGGCGATCGACACCCTGGTGAAGCTGATGGAGGACCACCGGGACGAGGTGGTGGTCATCGTGGCCGGCTACACCGCCGAGATGGAACGCTTCCTCTCCGCCAACCCCGGTGTCTCGTCCCGCTTCTCACGGACCGTCACCTTCCCCGACTACTCGGCCGAGGAACTCCTGGAGATCGCCCGCGCCCAGTGCGCCGAGCACGAGTACGCGCTCACCGACGCCACCGAGAACGCCCTCCTCGACCACTTCGCCGGCATCGAACGCGGCCCCAACTTCGGCAACGGACGCACCGCCCGCCAGGTCTTCGAGACCATGGTCGAACGCCACGCCATGCGCGTCGCCCAACTCCCCGACCCCTCCACCGAAGACCTCCAACTCCTCATCCCCGCCGACCTCCCCGCCCCCCGCCAGCCGTAGCGCATGGGGGCCCCGCCGCCGGGCCTGGGCCGTTGAGCCCGCCATGAGCACCCCGCCCACCGCCCCGGCGGGCGGGTCTGCGCCCGGTGCCCGACGCGTGCCCGGTGCTCAGGGATCGCTCCGGTGGCAGAACTCCGCCTGCAGCAGATCGGTGAAGATGCCGATGGGGTCGCCCCAATCGCCATTGCTCCAGTCGCCGTTGACGTTGGTGGTGACCATCCGTTCGCCGTCACGAGCGCCGTAGGCGTAGGACCATGATCCGAAGAGCGCACCCCCCATGCCCCAGACCGTTTCCCCGCAGGGCAGTCTCACCGAGGAAACGCCGAGGCCGTACGCGGCGTTGGAAATCCAGTCGCGGGTGGGCACGGTGGTGAACATGTCGCGCTGTTGGTCCGGTGGCAGTATCCGGCCCCCCAGCAGGGCGCCGAAGAACCGGTTGAGGTCACCGGCGGTGGAGATCATGCCGCCGGCTGCCCAGAACACGGACGAATCGAACTCGGTCGCGTCGTGGACCGGCGCACCGGGGTCGGTCCGGAACAGCTTCGTGTAGTGCCGGGAGTGCGGCCCGTGGATCGTCGGGTCGCTGCCGCGCGGGAGGTACGTACCGGTCAGGCCGAACGGGTGGGAGATCCGCTCCGCGATCTCCTCGGCGAGCGCGCGGCCGGTGGCCCGTTCGACGATCATGCCTGCGAGGACGTAGTTGGTGTTGGAATACGCCCAGCCCGAACCCGGTGCGAAGGTACGCGGATGGGACATGGCGATCCGCACCAGCGACTCGGGCGGGTGTGTCTCGTAACGGTTCAGTTCTTCCTGGTCATCGGTGTAGTTGAAGATCCCGCTGGTGTGGTTGAGCAGCATCCTGACGTTCACCCCGGCACCGTCGTGGTGATGGCCCTTCACCACTCCTGGCAGCCACTGCTCCACGGTGTCGTCCAGGCTCAGCCTGCCTTCCCCCGCCAGTTGCAGGACGACGGTGGCCACGAACGTCTTGCTGATGCTGCCGATGCGGAACCGGTCCTGCCGTGAACGCTCGCGGCCGGTCCGGCTGTCGGCCACTCCCGCGGTCCCGAACCACCGTCGGCCGCCGTCGCAGACCTCGGCAAGAATGCCGGGAAGGCCGCCTCGAGTCACGGCTTGCCGGAGTAAGCGCTGGACCGCCTCGTGGCCCTCGGCCCCTGGGGCCGGCGCGGTCTCGGGTACCGCGCCCCCTGCTTCGGCCGGTTCGGTGCCCGGTCGGCCGTTGTCTGTATGAGCGGCGTGTTGGTGCATCTGGCCCTCCGTGTCGTGGGTGACCCGTAGATGGACCGCCCGGCCCCTCTCCACGGCGTGATTCACCGGCCCACCGGCTTCCTCGGCCAGGACTTGGCGCCCAACGCAGCGTGCGGCCGCCTCAGCCGACCCCGGTGGTCACTGCTCCTGGTCGGCGAGCGTCCGCCTGGCACGGTCCGTCAGCTCGGCCTGATCGATACCGGCCAAGGCGAGAGCGCGCGGCACGGTGCCGACTTGAGCCTGCAGGATTCCGAGCAGCAGATGCGCTGACCGCAGATCCTTCTTCGGAGCGGAGGCGAAGCTCCGCTCCAGCGCGAGCCTGGCGGACGCACCCATCTTGGGCTGGTGGGAAACGTGGCTCGGCCTGGGAAGGTCGTAGGCGGCCGGAGACACTCCAACCATGCTCAGGCTGTGTTCGAATTCCCGATCCAGTGCCTCGCGGACACCGGCGCGATCGAGCCCGACCGAAGCCAGGACCTGCCGAGCGGTAGACCCTTGATCGGCGGCGAGCGACAAGAGGAGATGGTGCGCGTCGATCGTCGCCGACCCGTCATCCCGGGCCTCGTCCGTCGCCCGCACGATGACCGCATGCAGGTACTTGTCAAACGCGCTCATCGCCCCGCCTCCTCAGCTTGACTCCGGCGGCGATGAGCCGCTTGGCGTGCTTCTTGTGGACGGCTTGGCGGGTGACGCCGAGCGCCTCGGAGACCTGCGGCCAACTCCAGCCCGCCCGCATGGCCTGCTCGACGGCGGCGTCCTCCAGTTGATCGGCAAGGCGCCGCAACGCCACGACGGCCGCCAGGGCATCAGCTGGCTGAGGGGGAAGGGAACTCTCGCCGACGGACACATAGGCAACTGTAGTTGACTAACGAGGGCAGTCAACCCGAGTTGCCAATCCGATGCCGGCTTCACGGAATGACGGCTGACAGAATCTGTCAGCTGAAATCTGTCAGCTGTCATTCGTCAGTCGCCATCGGTCAGTCGTCACTGCTCAGCCCGCCCAGGCGCCGCCGGCCAGGAAGGTCTCCAGTGCGGCTCGGTAGGGGGCGATGTCCATCCGCTCGCCCGCCAGCCAGTCGTCCGAGTAGTACTTGTCGAGGTAGCGCTCGCCCGGGTCGCAGAAGAGGGTGACCACGCTGCCGCGCTCCCCCGCCGCCCGCATCTCGGCGACGATCCGCAGCGCGCTCCACAGTCCGGTCCCGGTGGAGGCGCCGGCCTTTCGGCCGAGCACGGTGTCCAGCAGTCGGACGGCGGCGATCGAGGCCGCGTCCGGGACCTTCATCATCCGGTCGATCGCCCCGGGCACGAAGCTCGGCTCCATCCGGGGCCGGCCGATCCCCTCGATCCGCGAGCCGCGGTCGCAGACCGCGTCCGGGTCGTGCTGCACCCACCCCTCGAAGAAACAGGAGTTCTCCGGGTCGGCGACGCAGATCCGGGTGTCGTACTGCATGTAGTGGACGTAGCGCGCGATGGTGGCCGAGGTGCCGCCGGTGCCGGCGGTGGCAACGATCCAGGCCGGCTCCGGGTGCGGCTCCAGGCGGAGTTGGGCGAAGACCGACTCGGCGATGTTGTTGTTGCCGCGCCAGTCGGTGGCCCGCTCGGCGTAGGTGAACTGGTCCATGTAGTGGCCGCCGGTCTCGGCCGCGAGCCGCGCGGAGGCCTCGTACACCTCGTCCGGCCGGTCCACCAAGTGGCACTCGCCGCCGTGGAACTCGATCAGGTCGATCTTGGCCTGGCTGGTGGACTTGGCCATCACCGCGACGAACGGCACGCCGATCAGCTGCGCGAAGTACGCCTCGGAGACGGCGGTGGAGCCGCTGGACGCCTCGATCACCGGCTTGCCCGGGCGGATCCACCCGTTGCAGAGGCCGTAGAGGAAGAGCGACCGGGCCAGCCGGTGCTTGAGCGAGCCGGTCGGGTGGGTGGACTCGTCCTTGAGGTAGAGGTCGATGCCCCACTCCGCGGGGAGCGGGAAGCGGAGCAGATGGGTGTCGGCGGAGCGGTTGGCGTCGGCGTGGACCTTGCGGACCGCCTCCTTGAGCCAACGCCGGTACTCCGGGTCGGATCGGTCCACGTCAATGGTCGCTTCGACGCCCAGCTGGGTACCCATGGCCACTCTCCTCGTTCGACCCCCGATTCCCCCGTCGTTCACTACGAGTATACGAGCGTCACGATAAGTGACATTTTCCGAAGCCCCAGCTTCCGCTTATCCCCTCATCCTCAGCCCGTCCGGCTCGGCTCAGCCCGTCGAGACCGACTGCGGGTCCGCCAGGTACGGCAGCCACCCCAGTTCGGCCGCGCCCGCCAGCGCGCTGTGCGCCAGCTCGGCGCCGACGATCGGCACCCGGCCGCTGCGCCCCCACAGGCACCGCTCGGCGACCACCGCGCGCAGCCGCTCGGGCGCGGCCTCCAGCAGTTCGCGATGGAGGCCGCTGAGCACCACCCGGTCCGGGTTGAGGATGTTGGCGACCCCGGCCAGGCCGAGGCCGAGCCGGTCGATGACGTGCTCGACGGCGGCCCGGGCGCGGTCGTCGGTCGCGGCGGCCCGGCAGAGCTCGCGGGCCTGGTCGAGCAGCGGCCGGCCCGGGTCCGGGGTGAGTCCGGCGGCGGCGAACAGCGCGTCCGGGTCGGTCTCGGAGTTGAGGCAGCCCCGGTTGCCGCACTGGCACGGGCGGCCCTGCGGGTCGACGGTCAGGTGGCCGACCTCCAGCGCGAGCCCGGCGCTGCCGGTGTGCAGCCGGCCGTCGATGACCAGCGCGCCGCCGACGCCGCGGTGCCCGGAGGTGACCAGCAGCAGGTGGCGCGCGCCGCGGCCGGCGCCGTGCCGGTACTCGGCGAGGGCGGCCAGGTTGGCGTCGTTGGCGATCGCGGTGGGCAGCGGGGCCAGCGCGCGCGGACCGTGCTCGGCGCGGCCCACCTCGACGTCGTACAGGTCGGCGACCGGCGTGCCGCTGGGCCAGGCGAAGTGCAGGGCGGCGAGCGCGGTGCCGTCCGGCTCGGTGACCGGGTTGGGCAGCGCGAGCGCGGCGCCCAGGCAGCGGCGCTCGGTGGCGCGGGCGAGTTCGGCGCCGGCCTCGGCGACCGCGCGCAGCATCCGCACCGGGTCGGTGGCGGCGGGGAGCGGCAGGTGGACCGGCGGGTCGAGCAGTCCGCCGAGCCCGGCCAGGGTGACGCTCAGGCCGTCGGCGTGGATCTGTCCGGCGATCACCACCGGGCCCTGCGGGTCGATGGCCAGCCGGTGCGAGGGGCGGCCGCGGCCGCCGCCGGCCGGGCGGGAGTCGACCGTGATCAGGCCGAGCGCCTCCAGCTCCGCGGTGACGGCGCCGGCGGTGGCCCGGGTGACGTCGAGCGCGCGGGTGAGCGCGGACCGGGTCGGGGCCTGGCCGGTGTGGATCAGCCGGAGCGCGGGACCGAGCAGCGTCCGACCGCGGTCGGGGGCCGCGCGGCGGTGGGCGTCGCGCTGCGCGTCGGGGTCGGCCCCGTTGCCGGACTTCGGACTTGAAGGTGAGAGCTGCACGCCCCTATTGTTACTTTGTGCCGCTCCGAAACAAAATCCGTCCATCCGTCCCCGACGTCCGGCCGCGCACCCAGTCTCGCAGCAACTCCCGGAAACCCCCCACCCCCGACGCCTCCTGGGGCGCCGCGCGGATCGCCCTCACCGCCTTCTTCGCCGTCGACGGCTTCCTCTTCGCCGCCTGGGTCATCCGCATCCCGGACGTCCGCAGCCAGGTCAGCGCCTCGCACAGTGCCCTCGGGCTCGCGCTGCTCTGCGTCTCGGCCGGCGCCGTCGCCACCATGCCGGTCGTCGGCCGGCTCTGCCTGCGGTACGGCTCCCGGCCGGTCACCGTCGCCTCGCTCGCGCTGCTCGCCCTGGCCGTCCCGCTGCCCGCCCACACCCACTCGGTGGCGGCGCTCGGCGCGGTCCTGCTGCTCTTCGGCGCCGGCTACGGCGGGGCCAACGTCGCCATGAACAGCGCCGCCGTCGAGATCGTCGCCGAACTCCGCCGCCCCGTGATGCCCAGCTTCCACGCCGGCTACAGCCTCGGCGGCCTGCTCGGCGCGGGCGCCGGCGGACTCCTGGCCGGCACCCTCAGCGTGACCTGGGCGCTCGCGCTGGCCGGCCTGCTCGGGCTGGTGGTCACCGCGGTCGCGGGCGTCGCGCTGCTGCGCAGCCCGGCGGCCCGGGCGGTCACGGCCCCCGCTTCCCCTGCCGCTGCCGACGGTGCTGCCGCTGGTGCTGCCGCGGGCCGGTCCTCCGGCGGTGCCCGGCCGCTCGTCGCCCTGCTCGGCCTCACCGCGCTCTGCACCGCGTACGGCGAGGGCGCCGTCGCCGACTGGACCACCCTGCACCTCACCGACGACGTCCACGCCACCGCCGGGGTGGCCGCCGCCGGCTACACCGCCTACGCGCTGGCCATGACCACCGGCCGGCTCGCCGGCACCCGGCTGTCCGTCCGGCTCGGCCAGCACCGGGTGATGGTCCTCGGCGGACTCACGGCGGCGGCCGGGATGCTGCTCGCCGCGCTCGCCCCGGCGGTGCCGCTCGCGCTGGCCGGCTTCGTCCTGGTCGGGCTCGGCCTGGCCAACCTCTTCCCGCTCGCCATCGCCCAGGCCGGCGCCATCGGCGGCCCGCAGGGGGTCGCCCTCGCCTCCACCCTCGGGTACGGCGGCATGCTGATCGGCCCGCCGGTCATCGGGTTCCTCGCCGACGCGACCAGCCTCCCGCTCGCCCTCACCACGGTCGCCGCCACCGCGACCGCCGCCGCCGTCCTCCCGCTCGCCACCCGCCGCCGCTGACCGCCCGGACATCCGGCGGAACCCAACGGCACCCAACGGGGGCGAGGGGTGCGGCGGGTGCGGCGGACCCCCGCCGTGCGAGGATCGCGCCATGACGAGCAGCAGTGGGCCGATCCAGTTCCTCCGCGCCGCCGAGCGGCCGGCCATGGCGTGGCGGAACGGGGGCGGGGTGACCAGGGAGGTCGCCGGGTACCCCGCGGGCTCCGGGCTGGACGACTTCGCGTGGCGGGTCAGCCTCGCCGACGTGGCGGCGGCCGGGCCGTTCTCCGCGTTCCCCAGGGTCGACCGGGTGATCACCCTGGTCGAGGGCCCGGGCATGGCGCTGACCGTCGACGGCGACGAGCAGGTCGTCGACGCCCCGTTCCGCCCGTTCGCGTTCTCCGGTGACGCGGCCACCGACTGCCGGCTGCTCGGCGGCCCGCTGGTCGACTTCAACGTGATGACCCGCCGCGGCCGTGCCGCCGCCAACCTCGTCCTCGCCGACGCGCCCCGCACGGTGGACGTCCCGGCCGGCGCGACCGTCCTGCTGGTGTGCCTGGCCGGCACCGCCGCCGTCGACGGCGCCGCCCTCGCGCGCTACGACGCCGCCCTGCTCCCCTCCCCCGGCGCGTACGAGCTGCGGCCCGACGGCGTGACCGCCGTCATCACCCTCACCTCCACCAGCGACAACTGACACCACACACCGCTGCACAGGAAGTCGGCCGGTCCGACTTCCTGTGCAGCGGTACAACGGGAGCAAGGCCGGCGACCGCTCAGCCGCAGATCACCGGCGTCGCGTGCGCCGGGTCGAGCGCGTTGGTGACCAGGTGCAGGGCGGTCGGCGAGAACGCGATCGCCACGTGCTCGGCGAGCGAGAGCGGGCAGTGCGACTGCAGCACCACGTTGTCCACGCCCGGCCCGTTCAGGAACTGGCTCCGGTACGGCGTGACGACCTCGTCGAAGACCGTCGCGATCACGGTGTACCGGATGCCCGGCACGGTGTCCGGCTTCGAGGCCATGATCCGGTTGAAGTCGGAGCCCGCCACCTGGTCCTTGCAGGCCGCGCAGGCCGAGTAGATCAGTTCCGCGACGCGCGGGAAGTAGGGGGCGAGGTTGGCGATGCCGTCGAGCGTCGTGCCGTGGTTGGACGGGGCGAGGCCGATCACCTTGTCGACCTTCCCGGCGCCGCCCAGGAACTTCACGTAGTAGTTCGGCAGCATGCCGCCCTGGGAGTGCCCCACGATGTCGACCTTGGCCGCGCCGGTCGCCGCGCGGACCAGGTCGACGAAGCGGCCGAGCTGGGCCGCCGACTCGGCGACCGGACCGAGTCCGCCGATCGGCAGCAGCAGTCCGCTGCCGGTGGAGGTGACGCCGGGGATCATCCCGTAGTCCAGGGCGAAGACGCAGTAGCCGCGGCTCTTGAGCAGCGGGGAGAGCGCCAGCCAGTTCTCGAACCGGTTGGCGAAGGTGCCGTGCACCAGGACGACCGGGTCGGGGTGCGCGGCGCTCGGCCGGCAGCTCCAGTCGTTGGCGCCGGGCGGCGAGGCCACGGTGTCACCGTCGGGCGGGAGTTCACCGGCCGCGACGGGCGCAGCGGCCGACGCATCCACGGGCGCGTCCACCGAAGCGGCGGCGGCCACGGCAGCGGGCGCAGCGGGCGGCGCGTCCGCCGCCCGGGCCACGCCGGCCGGACCGGCCGCGATCAGCGCGCCGGCCAGCAGCGTCGCACCGGCCGCCCCAAGGAGCCTGCGGCGTACCGGCCTTGCGACGGAGCGGAGAAGCGGGGCTCTCAACTGTTGCCTCCAGGGCGGAAGTTTGTTACCAACAGGTAACCCGAGTGGCTCCCATCCTGCGGTCGCCCCTCCGACCTGCCCCTCGGGCTGCCCCCAGACCTGGACGGAGTTCGCTGTGACCGGTCACAATTCCCCTCCTCAGGACGACACCGGTTGGCGGATCCCGGTGATCGGCGGCGTACCCGCCGACCAGCGGCTGCTCGGCGCCGTACCGGAGCTGGCCGAGGCCATCGTCGACGCGCTGCTGGACCGGGTGCCGGACTACCAACGACTGCCCCGGGAACTGGTCACCGGCGAACTGGTCCAGGTGGCCGCCCGCCGGATCCGCGCGCTCGTCCACGCCGTCCGCACCGGGCTGCCCTCGCCCGACAGCGAGTTCGCCGCCGTCCGGGAGGCCGCCGCACGGCGCGCCGAAGAGGGCGTGCCGCTGGACGCCGTGCTGCTCGCCCACCACCTCGGCATGGAGGTCTGCTGGGAACTGATCACCCGGCACGCCCACGACGCCGACGCCGCCGACCTGCTGGTACTCAACCGGCTGATGCTCAACCACCTCCGCCGGGCCGCCGCCGCGACCGGTGCCGGCTACCTGGAGGAGCGGCGCACCGACGCCGGCGAGCGCCAGCGGACGGCCCGACAGGCCCTGCTCGCCGCGCTGTTGGACGGTTCACCCGCCGGGGCCGCCGAGGAGGCGGCCGCGCAGGCCGGCCTCCGGCTGCCGCCCGCGTACGCCGTACTGCGGCTCGCCGTCGCCGACCATCCGGACGAACGGTCCCCGGACGTCGACCGGGTGGTGGCCGGCCACCGCAAGCTGCGCCGGCTGCGCACCGAACTCGACCACGCCACCCGGCAGTCGGCGCTGTCCGCGCTCACCGCGGCCGGCGGTCCGGTGCTGGTCCCGCTGGAGCAGGGGCCGGACGCCGTGCCGGACGCCGTCTGGCAGCGGCTCGCCGAGACCCTCCGGCGGGCCGCCCGCGCGGCGGGGGCCGAGATCCGGGCGGGGGTGTCCGCGGCCGTGCCCGCCGAGGTGCCGGCCGCGTCCGCGCTCGCGGCCGAGGTCCTGGAGGTGGCCCGGGCGGTCGGCCGGCCGCCCGGCCTGCACCGGCTGGACGACCTCCTGCTGGAGTACCAGCTCAGCCGGCCCAGCCAGGCCCGGTCCCGGCTCGCCTCGCTGCTCGCGCCACTGGACGAGGCGGGCGAACTGCTCACGACCCTGCGCGTCCACCTCGCCGGCGGGCTCAGCCGCCGCCACACCGCGCAGGCGCTCCACCTGCACCCGAACACCGTCGACTACCGGCTCCGCCGGATCGCCGTCCTCACCGGCCTGGACCCGACCCGGCCCGCCGACCTGCCCCGGATCGCCGCCGCCCTCGCCGCCCGCGACGCCGAACGGAATGCCGAACGGAAGGCCGAACGGCACACCGGCCAGGACGCCGGGTGGCACGACACCCCCGCCCGCAAACCGGCCTGACGCCCCGACCGCGCCCCCTGCCGCACCACCGACCGCACCACCGACCCCGCCCCCGGCCGCGCCCCCGTCAGCCCTCCGACTCCCCCGGCAGCCGCAGGTCCCACCCGGCCAGCGCCCGCAGCTGCGCGGCGGTCACGTCGTCCGGCAGCGGCCGCGGCGGCTCGTTGCGGAACGGCGGCTGCCACCCCTCCTCCTGCGTCCAGCGCCGGACCACCTTCGCCGGGGCGCCCGCGACCACCGTGTGGTCCGGCACCTCGCCGCGCACCACCGAACCGGCCGCGACCACCACGTTGCGGCCCAGCCGGGCACCCGGCAGGATCACCGCGCCGGTGCCGATCCAGCTTCCGGCGCCGATCTCGACCGGCTCGTTGCGCGGCCACTGCTTGCCGATCGGCAGATCGGTGGCCCGGTACTCGTGCGCCTGGTCGGATATGTAGACGCCGGGGCCGGTCCAGACGTCGTCGCCGAGGACGATCGACTGGTGGCCGACGATGTGGCTGTCCCGGCCGATCACGCAGCCGCCGCCGATCCGCACGATCGGCTCCGGCCCGAGGTCCAGCCCGGGCAGGAAGCCGGCGCTGATGGTGACCCGCTCGCCGATGATCGAGAACGGGCCGATGGTGATCCACTGCTCGTTGAACACGGCCCCGAGCGGAAAGGTCAGCTTGGTCCCCGCGCCGAGCTCGCCGAACCGGTACGGCCCGGGGTTCTCGCTGGACACCGCACCGGCCCGCTGCACCCACTGCCAGCCCCGGTGGACGAGCCGGCCCGCGGCGCGCCGGCCGCCGGCCCGGGCGGCGCTGAACAGGGAACGCGTGATCGACATGCGCTCACGTTACCGGTCCGTAGGGACCGCCCGGGGCCGGAGGCGGCCAAGGTCACACCACCCGGCGCGCGCGGCCGTCCGCGCGCTCGAACAGAGCTGCCACGCACCCGCGACACGCCGCCGAGCGGCCCGGACAGCGGCTCCGGGGACCACCCGCGCTGCCAGACTCCGGGGATCATGGAGACCACCGCATCGGCCATGGACACCACCGCGCACATCGAGGCGCTGCACCGCGAAGGCACCCTGTTCGCCGAGGCCGCCGCCCGCACCGACCTCGCCGCCCCCGTCCCCACCTGCCCGGACTGGCGGCTGCGCGACCTCCTCCGGCACACCGGCCAGGTGCACCGCTGGGCGGCGGTGTGTGTCCGGGAGGCCCGCCAGGCCCCGCCGGACGAGGCCGACCGACGGGCCGCCCTGCCCGCCGCACCGGGCGACACCGGGCTGGTCGACTGGTTCCGGGACGGCCACGCCGCGCTGGTCGAGACGCTCGCCGCCGCCCCGGCCGACGTGGACTGCTGGACCTTCCTGCCCGCGCCCAGCCCGCTCGGGTTCTGGGCCCGCCGCCAGGCGCACGAGACGGCCGTGCACCGGATCGACGCGGACGCCGCGGCCGGCGCCGAGGGCCCGCCGACCGCCCCGGACCTCGCCCTGGACGGGATCGACGAGCTGCTGTGCGGCTTCCTCTCCCGCGACCGGGCCCGGCTGCGCAGCGAGCGGCCGCGCACCGTCCAGGTCCGCACGACCGACGGGCCGGGCCGCTGGCGGCTGACCGTCAGCCCGGAACCGCCGGCCGTCGAGCTCGGCGAGGGACCGGCCGACCTGACGCTCAGCGGCCCGGCTCGCGACCTCTACCTGCTGCTCTGGAACCGGCTGCCGGCCGGGACCGGGCAGGTGGCCCGCGCCGGGGACGAGACGCTGCTCGACTTCTGGCGCGAGACCGCCGTGATCTAGCCGCAACCGACCCCGGCGGCTCAATCAGTACCGGGTCAGCGCGCCCAGGGCGCCGGCCGCTTCTCCAGGAACGCCCGCATGCCCTCCTGCGCCTCGTCCGAACCGAACAGCCGCGCCGACAGCTCCACCAGCTCGTCGGCGTCCCGCTCGAAGGAGCGCACCACCTCGGCGTTGGCGAGCCGCTTGGACTGCGCGAGTCCCTGCGGCGAACCCAGCCGCAGCGCGTCCAGCAGGCCCTTCAGCACGACGGCCGCCGCCTCCGCCGAGTCGGCGGCCTGCGTGATCAGGCCGATCCGGGCGGCCTCGGCGGCGTCGAAGACCTCGCCGGTGAGGTAGTAGCGGGACGCCGCGCGCGGGTCCAGCTTGGGGCGCAGCGGCAGCGAGATGACGGCCGGCGCCAGGCCGAGCCGGACCTCGGTGAACGCGAAGGTGGCGGCCGGGCCGGCCACCGCCAGGTCGGCCGCGCCCACCAGCCCCAGGCCGCCGGCCCGGACGTGGCCCTCGATCACGGCGATCACCGGCTTGGCGCAGTCCACGATCGCCCGCTGGAGGTCGACCAGCCCGCGCGGGCCGACCGTCGGGTCGGCGCCGGTCGCCTCGGAGAGGTCCGCCCCCGCGCAGAACACCTTCCCGGCGTGGGTGAGCACCACCGCGCGCACCTCCGGATCGGCCGCCGCCGCGGCGAGGCCGGCGGTGAGCTCGGCCATCAGCCGGGTGGAGAGCGCGTTGCGGTTGTGCGGCGAGTCGAGGGTCAGCGTGGTGACGGCGTCCTCGGTAGCGACGCGGACGAGGGGCACTTCGAGGGTCATCGGTGCGGGCCTGCTTTCCGGCTGAGGGTGGGTCGGAGTGGGCATCCGCCGCCCGATCCGGACGGCACCCGCACGACTCTGACATGCCCACCCACCCCTGGGCCAGGGGCCGCCGACCAAAAGGCACAAGGTCAGCCGCCGGAGGAGGTGCCTCAGAGCCTGCCGGTGTCGAGCTCCACATCGAACGGAGCCGGGAGCCGGACCGGCGTGCCGAAGGCGTGCGGACCGTCCTCGGCCGCGTAACCGAGGCGGGTGGGCTCGCTGAACAGCGTGCATTCGCGGTTCTGCCGGTCGACCAGCAGGTAGAGCGGTGCACCGTACTGCCCGTACCGCCGGCGCTTGACGGTTCGGTCGGTCTCGGCGTTGGGGCTGACCTCCACCACGAGGAGGGTCTGGTCCGGCAGGAGCGCACCTTCCGTCTTGGCAGCCAGGTCCGCGGGCACCACCGCGAGGTCGGGAACGAACCAGTTCTCCGACCCGGGCAGGTCCAGATTGCCTGAGCCCGAGACCAGGCCCAGCGCCTCCAGTCGCGGAGTCAGCTGCCGACGAACCACCTCGGCTGCGTTCTCGTGGGCCCAGGACGGCGACATAGGGGTGATGACTCCCTCGATGATCTCGGCGCGGTCACCCGCGACGTGCTGGATCGCGTACTTGAGCGCCCGCTCGGGATCGCTCACCGTGCGGTAGTCCTCGGGGTCGTGGGGTGCTGTGCTCACGAAGCGTTCTCCTTCCCTCAGTGGTGACTAACCGCCGCAGCGGTACCGGAGTTTCGGCCCTCCATCGACAATTGTCTGGTGCGGCTGATCGTCCGTCCGTCACGATGGGCGCCATGAGTACCGAATCGCAGCGGAAGACGCCTCATCTCACGCACATCGCCGCGCCGGACGGGGTCGCGTCGGGGACGGGGTACACGCAGGTCGTCACGGGGCGCGGCCGGTTGGTGGCGGTGTCCGGGCAGGTCGCGTTCGACGAGGAGCGGCGGCTGGTGGGGGCGGGGGATCCGAAGGCGCAGGCGCGGCAGATCTTCGAGAACCTGCGGCGCTGCCTGGCGGCGGCCGGGGCGGACTTCTCGGATGTCGTCAAGTTGACCTATTTCCTGACCGACATCGGGCACCTGGCCGCCGTCCGGGAGGCCCGGGACGAGTTCTTCGGTGACACGCCGCTGCCGGCCAGTTCGGCGATGCAGGTGGCGGCGCTGTTCCTGCCGGAGGTGCTGATCGAGATCGAGGCGTTCGCGGTGGTGCCCGAGTAGCGAACGGGGTTTCAGGCCGTCGCCGTACCCCGCCGCCCGGCCCACCGGACGGCGGGGCCCATCGCCAGGCCGGCGGCGGCGAGGAGTGCGCCGAGGGCGGCCCAGCCGGCCAGGCCGAAGCCGATGACGGCGGTCGACACGACCGCCGGGCCGATCATCATCGAGGCGGAGGTCCCGGCGTTGAAGACGCCCTGGTAGGCGCCGTGGGCCCGGTCGCCGGCCAGGTCGTAGCTGAGTGCCCAGCTGCCGGCCTGGCCCAGCACCTCGCCCGCCGCCTGG
Organism: Kitasatospora sp. NPDC093806; assembly: GCF_040683335.1. Classification (NCBI taxonomy): domain Bacteria; kingdom Bacillati; phylum Actinomycetota; class Actinomycetes; order Kitasatosporales; family Streptomycetaceae; genus Kitasatospora; species Kitasatospora sp. NPDC093806. The sequence continues at coordinate 8,695 of NZ_JBFBDO010000089.1, read as the reverse complement.
AGCGCCACGCCGGCCAGCACCACCACGGCGGCCAGGACCGCGGGCAGGCCGTGGGCGAGTCCGATCACCAGGCAGGAGGCGGCCAGGAACAGCCCGCCCCGGCCGCAGGCCCGGGCGGCGGCGGCCGGTTCCTCGGTGCCCTTGGTGGCCCGGACCTGGAACGCGATCACCAGCACGGTGTTGACGATCAGGGTGCCGGCGATGGTGATCCGGGGGGCCTCGGTCTGCTGGGCGATCCAGAGCGGCACGCCGACCTCCAGCATCGCGAACTGCAGGCTGAGCACCCCGCTGAGCGCCGTCACCACCAGGAACGGCCCGTCTCGCAGCGCCGGGTTGCGGTCCCGAACGGGCTTCCCGGCCGTCTCCCGCTGCGCCGACGACGCCCGCACCATCCGCGCACCGCCCGCCGGGCCGGGCACCCGCAGTCGGTGGAACAGCACCGCCACCAGCAGGTACGAGCCCGCGTCCGCCAGGATGGCCGTCAGATAGCCGACCCGCGAGTCCACCTGGAGGGCGATCGCGCCGACGCCGGTGCCGAGGCAGATGCCGATGTTGGTCACCACCCGCAGGTAGGCCCGGCCCGCCACCCGCTTGTCGGCGGGCAGCACTTCGGCATAGAGCGCGTTGCGCACGGCGGACGCGCCCCGGTCGGCGGCGGTGACGAGACAGGCCAGCGCCACGAACGCGGGGTAGCCGCCGACCAGGGTGTAGCCGGCGGTGCCGAGGCCGGTGACCGTGACCAGGGCGACCAGGATCCGCCGGGTTCCCCAGCGGTCGGCGGCCCGCCCCGCGGGGACGCTCGCGAGGACCCCGCACAGCCCGGCGGCGGTGAGCGCGAGGCCGAGCTGGGCCGCGCTCAGGCCGAGGAAGCGGGTGAAGAACAGCACGCCGACCGAGAGCGAGAGCCCGCTGCCGATGGTGTTGAGCAGGGTGATCCGGGCCAGCCGACGCACCATCGGGTCGGGGTGCAGCAGTCGGGACGCCTTGGACGAGGGCTCCCGTGACGAGGGCTCCCCGGACGAGAGCCCCTGCGACGAGGGTTCCCCGGACGAGGGCGTGCTGGAGGCAGGTGCGGCGGTCGCCGCCGGTGCGGTGGTCATGTCCCCGATCCCACCCCGCCCACTCCCCCGAGCAGTACTGATTTAGGCTGGGGCTAAAGGCCCGGAGGGAGCAGGGCCGGGGGGAGAAGGGCCAGGGGGGAGCTCGCGTGCACCGGTTCAAGCTCGACCTGGCCGACCTGGCCACCACCTGGTTCGCCTGCTCGCCGATCCAGGAGGCCTCGCTCAGCCTGCGGATGTGGACCCACCCGGGCTTCTACCACCTCCAGTCCGCCGCCTTCGAGCGGTTGCGGCCCGCCTTCGACCGGCTCGACCCGGCCAACCGGTCGCTGCTGCTCGCCCTGGTCGGCGAGAACCGCTGGATCCCGGACTTCCTGACGCCCCGCCCGGCCACCCCCTGGCCCGACTTCCGGACCGAGCTGGCCGCCGTCCGCGCGCTGCCGCCCGAGCAGTTGCGTCCGGAGCTGGAGCAGACCTTCCTGCCGCACCAGCAGTCGCTGCCCGGGGTGCTGGCGGCGGGGCTGGCCGATCCGGCCCGGCTGCTGGCGCGGATCGCCGACGCGCTGGAGGAGTACTGGGAGCGCTGCCTGGCGCCCGCCTGGTGGCCGCAGGCCCGGGCGGTGCAGGAGGCCGACCTGGTCTACCGGTCCCGGGTGCTGTCCCAGCAGGGCGCGGCGGCGCTGTTCGCGGACCTCGACCACCGGCTGCGCTGGGCGGACGGGGTGCTGTCGATCAACCGCCGCTGGTCGGACTGGGACAGCGAGATCACGGTGGACGGGCGCGGGCTGGTCCTGGTGCCGACCTTCTTCGCCCGCGGTGCGATCACGATGATCAGCAACGACCGTCCCCCGCAGATCAGTTACCCGGCCCGCGGGCAGGCGGGCATGACGGATCCGCGGCCGCCGGTCACCCCGCGCGCACTGGGGCTGCTGCTGGGCGCGCCGAAGGCCCGGCTGCTCGCCCTGCTCGCCGAGCCGGCCTCGACCACCGACCTCGCCTACCGGCTGGGCGTCACTCCGGGCGCGGTCAGCCAGCACCTGGCGGTACTGCACCGGACCGGGCTGGTGAGCCGGGCCCGGCACGGCCGTTCGGTGCTGTACAGCCGCAGCCCGCTCGGCGACGAGCTGACCGGCAACCCGCGCCGCAGCTGACCCCGGACGCCCCCAACTCCCCATTGGTACAGACCTGTTGACGCATTGGTCCAGTCCACTTACAGTTCCCATGCCCACGTCTCCCCACGGCGCGGGCACTGCCCGACCCCGCACCACGCACCACGCGCACGGTTCCGCGTCACCCTGTCCAACCCCCACGTCACAGGGAGAACCATGTCCGTCCGACGCCGGGCGCACCGCCCGCGCATCCGCAGCAGACTGCTCGCGCTGCTCTCCGTCCTGCTCCTCCCGCTGGCCGCGATCACCGCACTGGCCACCCCCGCGAACGCCGCCGGGAAGCTCACCGCCGCCTTCACCACCGAGAACAACGGCTCCTGGTGGAAGGGCACCTACATCGTCCGCAACGACAACGCCGCCGCCGTCTCCGGCTGGACCCTGGAGTTCGACCTCCCGGCCGGCGTGACCATCCAGAACAGCTACAACGGCACCGCGACGGTCAACGGCCGCCACGTCACCGCCGTCGCCGCGTTCTACAACGCCAACGTCCCCGCGCACGGCAGCACCGAGCCGTACAGCTTCTGGTTCGTCGCCAACGGCCCGGTCGGCACGCCGACCGGCTGCCGGATCAACGGCGACAAGTGCGACGGGAGTTCGGACGTCCTGCCGTCCGCGCCGGGCACCCCGGTGGTCACCGACTCGACCGCGCACAGCCTCGCCCTGCGCTGGCCGGCCGCGACCGGCGGCGACTTCCCGGTCGCCTCCTACGACGTGCTGAGCGGCACCACCGTGCTGGCCAGCAGCAGCACCGCCGACGCGCTGGTCACCGGGCTGACCCCGGCGACCAGTTACACCCTGACCGTCCGGGCCAAGGACACCCGCGGCAACACCGGCCCGCTGAGCGCCCCGGTCACCGCCTCGACCTTCGACCCGGCGACCGACCCGACCCCGCCCACCGCACCCACCAACCTCCGTGCCACCGCGGTGGGTTCGACCGAGGTCACGCTCGCCTGGAACGCGGCCACCGACAACGTCCGGGTCGCCGCGTACGACGTCTACCAGGGCACCACGCTGGTCCGCACGGTGACCGGGGCCACGCTGACCGCCACCGTCGGCAGCCTCTCCCCGTCCACCGCCTACACCTTCACGGTCAAGGCCCGGGACGGCGCCGACAACGCCTCGCCCGCCTCGGCCCCGCTCGCCGTCACCACCTCCGACCTGGTCGGCGCCGGCAAGTACGCCCGGGTCGGCTACTTCACCCAGTGGGGCATCTACGGCCGCCAGTACTTCGTCAAGAACCTCGACACCTCGGGCAGCGCGGCCAAGCTCGACGTCATCAACTACGCCTTCGAGAACATCGATCCGGTCAACCTGACCTGCCTGGCGGGCGTCACCAAGGGCACCACCGCCAACCCGCAGGACCCGGACCAGGGCACCGGCGCGGGCGACGCCGACGCCGACTACGCCCGCCCGATGAGCGCCGCCCAGTCGGTGGACGGCGTGGCCGACGACGGCTGGGGCAAACTGCGCGGCAACTTCAACCAGTTGAAGAAGCTCAAGGCCAAGTACCCGAACCTGAAGGTCGTCGTCTCGCTGGGCGGCTGGACCTACTCCAAGTACTTCTCGGACGCGGCGGCCACCGACGCCTCCCGGCAGAAGTTCGTCAAGTCCTGCCTCGACGTGTGGATCAAGGGCAACCTGCCGGTCTACAACGGCGCGGGCGGCGACGGCGTGGCGGCGGGCATCTTCGACGGCATCGACCTCGACTGGGAGTGGCCCGGCTCCGGCGACGGCCACGCCGGCAACCACTACAGCGCCAACGACAAGGCCAACCTGACCCTGCTGCTGGCCGAGTTCCGCAAGCAGCTGGACGCGCTCGGCGGCTCGCACAAGCTGCTGACCGCCTTCACCCCGGCCGACCCGGTCAAGATCAACCAGGGCTGGGACCTCTCGAAGATCTTCAACTACCTGGACATCGCCAACGTCCAGGGCTACGACTTCCACGGCGCCGGCAGCGACAACTCGTGGGAGCCCAACCGCACCGGCCACCAGGGCAACCTCTACCAGGACGCCCAGGACCCGTACCCCAACCACTTCAGCGTCGAAGCGGCGGTCAAGCCCTACCTCGACGCCGGGGTCAACCCGCGCAAGCTCACCATCGGCCTGGCCTTCTACGGCCGGGGCTGGCAGGGCGTCGCCGACGGCGGCGTCAAGGGCGAGTGGCAGAGCGCGACCGGCGCCGCCCCCGGCCAGTTCGCCGAGGAGGCCGGCACCCGCGGGTACAACAACCTGATCACCACCTTCCCCAACCTCGCCGTCTACCACGACGAACAGTCGGTCGCGACCTACGGCTACACCGGCGCCGGCGGCCAGTGGTGGACCTTCGACGACGCCTGGTCGATCGGCAAGAAGACGGCCTGGCTGAAATCGAAGGGCCTGCTCGGCGCGATGATCTGGGAGATGACCGGCGACACCCCGGGCGGCACCCTCGTCACGGCGATCGACAACGGGCTGAAGTAGCACCGGCCTGAAGCATGAAGCCCCGCGCCGGGTCCGGGGGCGTTGTCCACCGGACCCGGCGCGACGGCGTCAGCGCGAGGCCAGGGCGGCGAGGCGGCGGGCCGCGCGGTACTGGCGCAGGACCTGCGCGAAGGTGGTGTGCCCCTGGGTGGTCCGGGCGAAGGCCCGCCAGGCCGGGTCGACCAGGTAGACCGCCGCGTGGAACAGGTACGGGCGGCGCTCGAACGCGGTCAGCATCTGCTTGCCGGCCCGCATCTCCACCCCCAGGCCCGCCTTGATCGCGAAGGCGTAGTTCAGCGCCTCGCGCCGGACCTCCGCCGCCGTGCCCGCCTCGGCCACCTTGACCGCCCACTCCCCGGCCAGCCGGCCCGAGCGCAGCGCGTACGAGATGCCCTCGCGGGTCCACGGCTCCAGCAGCCCGGCCGCGTCGCCGGCCACCAGGACCCGGCCGCGGGACAGCGGCGAGTCCTCGGCCCGGCAGCGGGTCAGGTGGCCGGACTCGACCTGCGCCGGGAAGCCCGACAGGCCCAACTGCCGGATGTACTCGGCCAGGTAGCGCTTGGTCCGCTCGCCGTCGCCGCGCGCCGAGATCACCCCGACGGTCAGGCTGCTGGACTCGGTCTTCGGGAACACCCAGCCGTAACTGCCCGGCAGCGGGCCCCAGTCGAGGTGGATCCGGCCCGCCCAGTCGGCCGCGACCTCCGCCGGGACGGCGATCTCCGCCTCCAGGCCGAGGTCGATCTGGTCGAAGGAGACGCCGACGTGGCGGCCGATCCGGCTGGCGCTGCCGTCCGCGCCGACCACCGCGCGGGCCTCGAAGCTGCGCCCGTCGGCGGCGGTGACCAGCGCCGTCCGGTGCTCGCCGCCGCGCTGCTCGACCCCGGTGACGGTCACTCCGGTGACCAGCACCGCGCCGGCCTGCTTGGCCGCCTGGACCAGGCGCAGGTCGAACTCGTCCCGGTTGACCAGCCCGAACAGCATCCGCTTCGAGCGCCGGGTGCGGGTGAAGCGGCCCCGGTAGGCGAAGGTGACGGCGTGCACCCGGTCCTGGAGCGGCAGTTTGAAGTCCGGCGGCAGGCTGTCCCGGGAGGGGCCGATGATGCCGCCGCCGCAGGTCTTGTAGCGGGGGTGCTCGGCCTTGTCGAGCAGCAGGACGCGGCGGCCCTGCGCGGCGGCGGCGTACGCGGCGGAGGAGCCGGCCGGTCCGGCGCCGACCACGACGACGTCCCAGACGCCGTCCAGCGGGTCCGCCGGGCCGACCGGATCCGACCCGTCGGCCTCGGCGTCGAACGGGCTACGGGAATCAGGGCTTCCGGAGTCAGTCACGGGCAGCAATCCTATGCGGCCGCTCCCACCGCCGTCGGCCGCACCGCACCGAACGCGCGACCGAATTCCCGCGCGCGGGCCCGGTGGCGGCGCGCGAACGTCCCCCGTCCGCCCCCTTTCCGACCTCCGGCCGCGCCCCTTTCAGCGCCCCCTTCAGCGCCCCCTTCCGGCCCGCCACCGGCGGCCGCCCCGGCCGGGCCCCGCCGGACATCCGTTCGTGTCCGCCTATGATCGGCATTACCCCACGTCAACGCCGTACGTCCGCACCCCCTCGGACGGACCAGCACCACCCGGAGCCATCCCGATGCCGCAGCAGCCCCTGGCCGACGCCGTCCGGTCCCTGATGGACCGCGCCCGCACCGACCTCGCCGAACTGGTCGCCTTCCCCTCGGTCGCCGACCCGCGCCAGTTCCCGGTCGAGGAGTGCGAGAAGGCCGCCCGCTGGGTCGCCGACGCCTTCGCCGCCGAGGGCCTGACCGGCATCCGGCTGCTCGACACCCCCGACGGCACCCAGTCCGTCTACGGCGAGCTGCCCGGCCCGGCCGGCGCCCCGACCGTCCTGCTCTACTCGCACTACGACGTCCAGCCGCCGCTCGACGAGGCCGACTGGCTCAGCCCGGCGTTCGAGCTGACCGAGCGCGACGGCCGCTGGTACGGGCGCGGCGCGGCCGACTGCAAGGGCAACATCCTGATGCACCTGACGGCCCTTCGGGCGCTGCGCCAGGTCGACGGCGGCTACCCGGTCGGGCTGAAGGTCATCGTCGAGGGCTCGGAGGAGCAGGGCACCGGCGGCCTGGAGCGCTACGCCGAGGCCCACCCCGAGCTGCTCGCCGCCGACGCCATCGTGATCGGCGACACCGGCAACTTCGCCCTCGGCCTGCCCACCGTCACCGCCTCGCTGCGCGGGATGACCGTGGTCGACGTCTCGGTCCGCACGCTGGCCGGCAACCTGCACTCCGGCGCGTTCGGCGGCGCCGCCCCGGACGCCCTGCAGGCGCTGGTCCGGGTGCTCGCCTCGCTGCACGACGAGCACGGCGACGTCGCGGTGGCCGGCCTGACCAGCGACCAGACCTGGACCGGCGTGCAGTACCCGGACGAGCAGTTCCGGGCCGACGCCAGGGTGCTGGACGGCGTCGCGCTGACCGGCACCGGCACCGTCGCCGACCGGCTCTGGGCCCGCCCGTCGGTCACCGTCCTCGGCATCGACGCCCCGCCGGTGATCGGCGCCACCTCCTCGGTGCAGTCCTCGGCCAAGGCCTCGATCAGCCTGCGCGTGCCGCCGGGCACCGACACCACGGCCGCCCAGGACGCGCTGATCGCCCACCTGGAGGCCCAGGTGCCGTTCGGCGCCCAGCTGACCGTCGAGCGGCAGGGCAACGGCGCGCCGTTCAGCGCCGACACCTCCGGCCCGGCCTACGAGGCGATGGGCGAGGCGATGGCCGAGGCCTTCGGCGTCCCGATGGTGGCCTCCGGCGAGGGCGGCTCCATCCCGCTCTGCAACACCCTGCGCACCCTCTACCCGGAGGCGGAGATCGTGCTGATCGGCGTCGAGGAGCCGACCACCCAGATCCATGCGGTCAACGAGAGCGTCGACCCGCTGGAGCTGGAGCGGATGGCCCTCACCGAGGCGCTCTTCCTGCGCCGCTACGCCGAGCTGCGCTCCGTCTGACCCGAGGTTCGGCCATAGGGCCGCGCTGTTCCGAGGAGCAGCGCGGCCCCGCAGTTCCGTACGCCCCGCGCTTCCGTACGCCCGCGCGCACCGCCGGACGCGCGCCGTCCCCGTCGGCCTCCGGTGCTACCCGCGCGCCGCCCGCGCCCCGGCCGCTCCGGCCAGTGCCCTCCGGACCAGCGCCCACCCGGCCGCCCCCACCGCCAGCCCGGCCCCCGCCCCGAAGCACAGCTCGGGGACGAAACCCCGCCGCAGCGGCACGAGCCGGTGCACCACCCCCGCCACGGTGGCCGCGCCCAGCGCCGCCACCCCCGCGCGCCGCGCCCGTCCCGACAGCACGACGGCCGGCGGGACCGGCTCCGCCGCCCGTACCGCCCGCGCCGCGACCCCCGCCACGGCGGCCAGCGCGGGCGCCGAGGTGCCGTACTGCAGCACCGAGTACAGCGGCGGGCCACCCGCCACCGGCCGTTCCAGCGCCGGCAGCAGCCTGGTCCCGAGGCGTCCCGCGTGGGTGAACGCGTCCCAGCCGACGTGGCTCGCCGCGCCGATCGCGGCCGAGGCCGCGAACCAGGCGACGTCGGCTCCCGAGATGCCCCGCCCGCTCCGGCGGACCGTCAGCGCCTCGGCCCCGCCCGCCCACCGCTCGGGCAGCAGCGCGACCAGCGGCCCGCGCACCAGCCCGTGCCAGCCCGCCACCAGCGCGGCCGCGACCGCCACGTCCACCGTCGGCACCGCCCACCAGCGGTGGGTCGTCCCGCCGTGCCGGTAGACCCCGGGCAGCAGCGACTCGGCGAAGAACGGCACGTCGGGCGCCATCGACCCGGCGACCAACGCCGAGGCGACCAGCGGCCCGCGCTCCCCCGCCATCCGCAGCAGGGGCAGGACGGCGGCCGGATGGCTCAGTGTGAACGGCATGCACCCATCCTCCCGCCGCCCGCCCACCCCCACGGCCCCCGCCGCGCACGGGGCACGGGCCGGGCGTGACGCGAGCCGGCCCCCGGGGCCGCGGGCGG
>NZ_JBFBDO010000088.1:0-35284 GCF_040683335.1 Kitasatospora sp. NPDC093806 | reverse complement strand
AAGGCGACGAAGCGGCCGGGGGCCGGCAGCTCGGGGGCCTTGCGGGCGAGGCTGAGGACGTCGAGGCCCTGCTCCTGGAGCTTGGCGCCGAGCAGCGCGCCGCCGAGCACGCCGTCCCGGAACAGCCGCAGGTCCAGCATCGGTTCGGCGATCCGCAGTTCGAGCAGCAGGAAGGCGGTGAGCAGCAGGACGGCGAGGGCCGCCGTGCCGAGCACCCGGCCGTCGGTCCAGCCCCGTTCGGGGCCCTCGATCAGCGCGTGGACGGCCGCGCCGAGGCCGGTGGCCGAGAGCAGCAGGCCGCCGAGGTCGATCCGGCGGGCCCGCCCCGGGATCGCCGGGAGCACCCGTCCGGAGAGCAGCAGGGCGCCGAGGCCGATCGGGACGTTGATCCAGAAGACGCTGGCCCAGCCGAAGGCCTCGACCATCGGGCCGCCGACGACCGGTCCGACCGAGAGGCCGAGCGCGGAGACGCCGGACCAGAGCCCGATCGCCCGGGTGCGCTCCCGTTCGTCGGTGAAGACGTGCCGCAGGATCGCCAGGCTGCCGGGGGTGAGCAGGGCGGCGCCGACGCCCTGGAGCATCCGCGCGGCGACCAGCGTGCCGACCGAGCCGGCCAGGGCGGCGGCGGCCGAGCCGGCCGTGAACAGGGCGAGGCCGAGCCGGAAGACGGCGGTGCGGCCGAACCGGTCGCCGAGGGCGCCGCCGGTGAGCAGCAGGGCGGCGAAGACCAGGCTGTAGCCCTCGGCGACCCACTGGAGGCCGGTGATGCCGGCGTCGAGGTCCCGCCCGATGCGGGGCAGCGCGTTGCCGACGATGACGTTGTCCAGCATGGACATGAACATGGTGATGCAGAGCGTCGCGAGCGCGAGCTGACGACGCCGGGCGCCCGGCGCCCCGGTCTCCCCCATCGGGTGTCCCTCCTTCAGAGTCCCTAACGGTGTTAGGGATCGGCTTGACGGGGACAGCCTGCACCTAACGGTGTTAGATTGCAAGCCGAATCACCTGACAGCACCGCCGCAGCACCGAGAGCGAGGGCCTGATGCCGACCACCGACGGGGACGCCACCCCCCAGCCGGCCCTCACCCGCGACGCCCTCGCCCAGGCCGCCCTGCGGGTGCTGGAGCGGGACGGCCTGGCCGGCCTGTCGATGCGCAAGGTCGCCGCCGAGGTCGGGGTCAAGGCCGCCTCGCTCTACTGGCACGTCCGCAACAAGGAGGAGCTGCTCGACCTCCTCAACGACGCGCTGATGGCCGACATCGAGGCCCCGCCGCGCACCGGCGACTGGCGCGCCGAGCTGCGCGGCTACTGCGAGCGCTACCGCACCCACCTGCTGGCCCGGCGGGACGCGGCCAAGGTGGTGGCCGGCCGGCTCGCGCCCGGGCCGAACCTGCTGCACCTGATGGAGGGCCAGCTCGACCGGCTGCGCGCGGCCGGCTTCCCGGCCGCCGACGCCGCGATGGTGTCCTACCTGCTCGGCGCCTACGTCCAGGGCTTCGTGCTGCAGGAGCAGTCGCCGATGGCGGCCGCGGAGACCACCGGCACCGGGCGGCGCGAGCTCGCCGACGCGGCCGCCGAGCGGTTCCGCGCCCTGCCGCCCGCGGAGTTCCCCAACCTGGTGGCGATGGCCGGCGACCTCACCGGGCCGGACCTGGACGACCGGTTCGCCTTCGGCCTGGAGCGGATCCTCGACGGACTGGCCGCCCTGCTGCCGCCCGAGCGCCGCTGAGCCCGCGCCTACGGGCCGAAATCGTTCGACTACCCCCGGTCCGCTCGGCTAGCCTCGCCAAGGCCCCGGCCCAGCACCCGAGGAGAGACCCGCATGTCCGAGTTCCACCCCGTCGGCGCACCGTACGCGGAGGGCCTGCTGGACGTCGGCGACGGCCAGCGGATCCACTGGGAGGCCTCCGGCAACCCGGCCGGCAAGCCCGCCGTGGTGGTGCACGGCGGCCCGGGCTCCGGCCTCAGCGCCCACAGCCGCAAGTACTTCGACCCCGAGCGCTACCACCTGGTGCTGTTCTCCCAGCGCGGCTGCGGCCGCAGCGAGCCGCACGCCGCCGACCCGTCGACCGGCCTGGAGCACAACACCACCCCGCACCTCATCGCCGACCTGGAGCGCCTGCGCGCGCACCTCGGCATCGAGAAGTGGCTGATGTACGGCGGCTCCTGGGGCTCCACGCTGATCCTCGCCTACGCCGAGGCGCACCCCGGGCGGGTCTCGGAGATCGTGCTGTGCGGCGTCACCATGACCCGGCCGCGGGAGACCGACTGGCTCTACCACGGCGTCGGCCGGCTGCTGCCCGGCCCGTGGGAGGCCTTCCGCGACGCGCTGCCGCCGGAGGACCGGGACGGCGACCTGCTCGCCGCGTACAGCCGGCTGCTGAACAGCCCGGACGAGGCCGTCCGCCGCAAGGCCGCGCTCGACTGGGCGACCTGGGAGGACGCGGTGATCGCGCACGAGTCGCTCGGCAAGCCGAACGCCTACACCGACCGGCCGTCCGACGCGCTGATGGCCTTCACCCGGATCACCGCGCACTACTTCTCCCACCGGGCCTTCCTGGAGGAGGACCAGATCCTGCGCGACGCGCACCGGCTGGCCGGCATCCCGGGCGTGCTGATCCACGGCGCACTGGACCTCGACAGCCCGCTGGAGACGCCGTGGGCGCTCGCCAAGGTCTGGCCGGACGCCGAGCTGACGATCGTCCAGGAGGCCGGGCACACCGGCAGCCCGGTCATGGGGCGGACCGTGCTGGCCGCGATCGAACGCTTCGCCGACCCGACCGCCGACCCGGCCGCTGACCCCGCCGCCGACCCGACCGCCGACCCCGTCCGGCACGGGCAGTGACGACCCATCAACGGTATGCATCCGGGGGGTGACAGGGCGGCGCCGGACCCCGACACTGGGGGAAGAAGGTCCCACGTCAACGGGTCGACCGGTACCGGTCGGTGCCGGTCGCGGAGAGGGCAGGCCGGCCATGAGCACGCCGTCCGCCAGGCTCCCGATCATCTACGTCCGGGGCTACGCCGGTGGCACCCCCGGGATCGAGAAGGCCGTGACGGATCCGTTCTACGGATTCAACGAAGGCTCGACGCACATCCGCGTCGGGCGCGAAGACGCCCCCCAGTACTACCAGTTCGAGAGCCCGTTACTGCGCCTGCACCTCGACGAGGGCTACCACATCCTCGTCGAGGGCGGCCAGCAGGCCTACCTGGAGGCGCACCAGGGCATTCCCCAAGACAGCATCTGGATCCACCGCTTCTACGACCGCGCCTCCGGCACCTGGGGCGGCAAACCCGAGACTTTCGACCTGGAGGCCGCCGCCGCGGACCTGCTGCGGCTGATCGAGACGCTCCAGCAGAAGACCGGCGCACCCAGGGTGCACCTGGTCGCCCACTCGATGGGCGGGCTGATCTGCCGCTGCCTGCTGCAGAAGGTCATCCCGGAGCAGCGCCCGGCGCGGCGCGCCACCGACTACGTGTCGAAGCTGTTCACCTACGGAACGCCACACGGCGGCATCACCTTCGCGGTCGGCTTCGGCATCCCCGAGGCGCTGCGCGACACCTTCAACTTCAACGGCGCGGACGTCTTCGGACCCGAGCGGATGTACTCGTACCTGACGCCGACGGCGCTCCAGGTCGCGGACGGCCCGCCGAAGGGCTGGCGGGCCGTCGACATGCCGGACGACGACGGCACCGGCCCGGCCGCCGCCGCGGCCGGGGGCTTCCCGCTGGACCGGGTGTTCTGCCTGATCGGCACCAATTCCACCGACTACGACGTCGCCCACGGACTCTCCTCGGCCGCGGTCGGCCCGCGCAGCGACGGGCTGGTGCAGATCGACAACGCCCAGGTCACCGGCGCCAACCGGGCCTTCGTGTACCGCAGCCACAGCGGCCGCTACGGGCTGGTCAACTCCGAGGAGGGGTACCAGAACCTGCGCCGCTTCCTGTTCGGCGACCTGCGGGCCGACGCCGACCTCGTCGGCCTCCAGTTGCCCGGGGACGAGCCGGACGTCACCTGGCAGGCGGAGGTGCGGCTCAAGGTCCGCGGCCTGCCGGTGCTGATGCACGAACGGGCCGCCCCGCACTGGTGCCCGATCCAGCTGTCCGACCCGACCCCGGCCAACCGGATCGCCCGCGCCGTCACGGTCGGGGAGGGCGCCGTCCCGCTGGCGACCACCTTCCTCTCCACCGCGCTCCCCCGGCCGGACCGCACCGACCTGCTGCGGTTCGCGCTCGACCTGAAGGTGACCTCGCTGCGGGAGAAGAACGGGCTCTTCGGCTTCGGCGACCACCTGGAGCAGACCGCCGACTTCTCGGACACCCTGATCATCGACGTCGACACCGGCGGACCGGGCCCGGCCGCCTGGGCGCACTGGAACTCCGAGGTCAGCGGCGCGGTCAAGGACTTCGAGCCGACCGGCGATCCGCTGCCGGACGAGGACCCGGCGGCGGACTCCTGGGTCGCCCGCATCCCGCTGCCGAAGACCACCGAACCGCTGCTCGGCCCGCGGGCCAGGATCCGGCTGACGGTCAGCCCTTGGAGCTGACCTCCTTCGGGTCCGCCGCCGGCCGCTCGACGGCCAGCAGGACGCGGCGCAGCAGGTCGGAGAGTTGCTGGCGTTCGTCGGCGCTGAGGACGCCGAGCAGCCGGTGCTCCTCGTGGCCGACCACGTCCAGCGCCTCCCGCCAGGCCGCCCGGCCGGCCTCGGTGAGTTCGACGTCGACCCGCCGGCGGTCCTCGCTGGAGGGGGTGCGGACGACGTAGCCGCGCCGCTCCAGCAGCTCCAGACGGCCGGTCACCGAGGCCGGGGCAATGTTGAGGTCGGCCCGCAGCTCGGTCGGGGTGGCCCGGCCGCCGCGGCCGGCCAGCTCGTGCAGGGTGTCGAACTCGTGCTTCTGCAGGCCGTAGTCGGCCACGCTCTGCTCGCGGACCCGGCGCAGGTGGCGGGTGAGCTTGCTCATCCGGGTGACGGCGCCCTCGATGGCCGGGTCGAGGTGCGGCAGCATCGGCCGCCAGCGTTCGACGTGGCCGTCGGTCCAGTCGCGCGGTCCGGCGGACTGCGGTCCGACAGGCTGCGGATCGGCGGATCGGTCGGAGTGGGGCGCGTGTCTCATGACACGAGTCTAGGCGGCGCCGACCGAGATCGATCGGCACCGAATATTTCCTTGCCGAACTTTCGGTACCGAAATATAGTCCTGCCGTGACCGTGACCCATCCACTGCGCCTGCCCGCCTTCCGCCTGCTCTTCCTCGGCCGGGCCATCTCCACGCTCGGCGACGCCGTCGTCCCCGCCGCCCTCGCCATCGCCGTCACCCGGGCCACCGGCTCGGCCGGCGCGCTCGCCCTCGTCCTCGGCTGCGCGATGGTGCCGCGACTGCTGCTGCTCCCGCTCGGCGGCGTGGTCGGGGACCGCTTCAACCCGCGCCTGGTGGCGCTCGTCACCGACCTGGTCCGGGCCGCCGCCCAGCTGGCCGTCGGCATCGAACTCCTCGGCGGCGAGCCCCGACTGGCCCCCATCGCCGTCGCCGAGGCGGTCGGCGGCGTCGCCTCCGCCTTCGCCATGCCGACCGCCAGCCCGCTGGTCGCCGCCGCGATCGACGGACCGCTGCGGATGCGCGCCAACGCCCTGATCGCCTCGGCCGGCAACGCCGCCCGGCTCGGCGGCCCGGCCCTCGCCGGGGTGCTCGTCTACACGGCCGGGCCCGGCTGGGCGTTCGTGCTGGACGGCGCCTCCTTCCTGGTCAGCGCCGCCCTGCTGACCCGGCTGAAGGTCCGCCACACCCCCGGCGAGCGCCGCTCGCTGCGCGCCGACCTCACCCAGGGGTGGAGCGAGGTGCGCTCGCGCGACTGGTACTGGACCAGCCTGATCGGCCACGGCGTCTGGAACGGCGCCGCCGCCGTCCTGCTCACCCTCGGCCCGCTGATCGCCACCCGCCAACTCGGCGGGGAGGGCGTCTGGATCGCGATGACCCAGGCCGGCGCGATCGGCGTGCTGACCGGCTCGCTGCTCGCCGGCCGGTTCCGGCCCCGGCGCCCGGTCCTGGTCGCCAACCTCGGCCTGGCCCTGTACGCGCTGCCGCTCACCACCCTCGCCCTCACCGCGCCCGCCCCGCTCACGGTGGCCGCCTACGCGCTGGCGATGACCGGGCTCGGCTTCCTCAGCCCGGTCTGGCAGACCGTCGTCCAGCACGAGTTCCCGCCCCAGGTACTGGCCCGGGTCACCTCCTACGACTGGCTGCTGTCGCTCGCCGCCGCCCCGATCGGGTACACGCTCGCGCCACTGGCCGCCGACACCTGGGGCGACACCGGGCCGCTGCTCGTCTCCGCCGCCCTGGTCGCGATCGCCTGCGCCGGCACCGCCGCCGTCCCCGGCGTCCGACGGATCGGCCGGCCCGTCACCGTCGAGGCGGCCCCGGCCTCGGACGCGGTGGACACGGCCTCAGCTCCGACGCGGGACCGGGAGGCCCCGGGCGACGCCGTCCGCCGGGACCCTACGATACCGGCATGATCGCCTACGCCCCCGCGGCCCTCTTCTTCGTCCTGTGCGGGATCGGAGTCCTCCGCGACCGACGCCGGTTCAGCAACGCCGTCCTGCTCGGCCTCGCGGTCTCCTTCCTCGCCCTGGCGCTGCTCGCCGAGCTGCGCAAGGCCCCGACGCTGGTGGCCGAGCTGGCGGCGGTCGCGATCATCCTGCTGCCCGCCGTCGGCACCGTCGCCCTGGTCTGGTTCCTCATCGCCAACGGGTGCACGATGATCCGCAAGGAGGGGCGGCGGCCGGCCAACCTGCTCTCGCTGCTCGCCGGGCTCGGCATCCTCGCCGTGATCGGCCTGCTCGTGGCGGCGATGATCACCGACTCGGTCCGGCTCGGCATCCTCGCCGGGACGGCCGTCCTGGTGGTCGGCTACATCTCCTTCCTCTTCGTCTGCTTCGTCGGCTACGCCTTCCTCTACGGCCGGCACCGGCCGCGCCACGACGTCGACTTCGTGGTGGTGCTCGGCTCCGGACTGATCGGCGGCGAGCGGGTGCCGCCGCTGCTCGCCAGCCGGCTCGACCGGGGCCGGGAGGTCTACGAGCAGCAGGCCGCCCGCGGCAACCCGCCGGTGCTGATCACCTCGGGCGGCCAGGGCCCGGACGAGAAGCTGCCGGAGTCCCACGCGATGGCGGACTACCTGGTCGAACGCGGCTTCCCGGCCGAGCACGTGGCGCGCGAGGACCGCTCCCGGACCACCGAGGAGAACCTGCTGTTCAGCAAGGCGATCATGGAGCAGGCCAAGCCCGACTACCGCTGCGTCATCGTCACCAACAACTTCCACGCCTTCCGGGCCGCGCTGACGGCTCGCAAGGTCGGCGTCGACGGGCAGGTCTTCGGCTCGCCGACCGCCGCGTACTACTGGCCGAGCGCGACGATCCGCGAGTTCGCCGCGGTGTTCCTCGCCCACAAGCTCGTCAACTTCGGCATCTGCGGCTTCCTGGCCGTCTGCGGGATACTCGCCGCGACCCTCTGAACCGACGACTAGCTGCGCGGGGCGAGGATCGCGCAGGTGGTGGTGGCGTGCGCGTACAGCTTGCCGTCCTCGACCCCGGTGATCCGCGCCTCGGCGGTGGCCATCGTCCGGCCGACGTGCAGGGCGACGCCCTCGCAGCGCACCCGGCCCGAGTCGGCGAACAGCGGCCGCAGCATGTGCACGTTCAACTGCGTGGTGGTGTAGCCGGTCCCGGCCGGCAGCCGGCTCATCACCGCGCAGCCGAGCGCGGAGTCGAGCAGGGTGGCCAGGAAGCCGCCGTGCACGGTGTGCATCGGGTTGAAGAGGTGCTCGCCTACCTCGCCCTCGAACACCGCCGTCCCGGGCCCCGCCGCGACCAGCCGGAACCCCAGCGTGCTCCCGATCGGCGGCTGCGGGATCCGGCCCGCGACGATCCCCTGCAGGATCTCCTCCCCGGTGAGCTCCGGGAAGGCGGAGACCGGCGGGCCGACCTCCCACTGGTGGGTGCGGGTGCGCGGGGTCCGCTCGGCCGCGGGCTCGGCGGCGTCGATCTCGAAGGTGGTCATACCACCAACCTTCCTGCCCGGACCGTCCGTTCACAATGTGATCTCGCTCAACCCCTCGCGCCCGTGGTCGCGGCGGGTCCGCGCCATGGGGGCGGCGGCCATGAGCGGGGGTCGGCGGGCGGGTGTCCGGCACATGGCCGCGGGACTCCGGACGCGCCACGCTGCACGGCGTCGGAGCGCATCGCTCCGCCCCCACCGCTCCTCCCCCACCCAGGAGTCCCCGATGGCCAGACCACCGGCCCACCGTCCCCTCCTCCGCCGCGCCGCCGTCGCCCTGTTGACGGCCGCCGCGCTGCTCGCGCCCGCCACCGGCGCGAGTGCCGCGGCCGGGACCCTCCAGCAGGTCACCGGCTTCGGCAGCAACCCCGGCAACCTCACGATGTACGCCTACGCCCCGACCGGACTGCCCTCCGGCGCGCCGCTGGTGGTGGCGCTGCACGGCTGCGTGCAGACCGCCGACGACTACTACCGGCACTCCGGCTGGCCCGAGCTGGCCGACCGGTACGGCTTCGCCGTGGTGTTCCCGCAGACCGGCCCGGCCAACAACGCCCTCTCCTGCTTCAGCTGGTTCGACGCGGCCGAGGACGCCCGGGGCGTCGGCGAGGCCGCCTCGGTGGTCCAGATGGTCGCCAAGGCCGGGGCCCTGTTCGGCTCGGACCAGCGCCGGGTCTACGTCACCGGCCTGTCCGCCGGCGGCGGGATGGCGGCCGACCTGCTGGCCGACTACCCGGACGTGTTCGCGGGCGGGGCGGTCGACTCCGGCCTGCCCGCGCACTGCGCGACCACCCGGTCCGCGGCCTCGTCCTGCCAGAACGACGATCAGCGGCTGAGCCCCGCCCAGTGGGCGGAGAAGGTCCGCCGCGCCTATCCCGGGTACGCCGGGCCGTGGCCCCGGGTGGCGATCTGGCAGGGCGGCGCGGACACCACCGTCCGGCCGGTCAACGCCGCCGAACTGCGGGACCAGTGGACCGAGGTGTGGGGCATCGGCCGCACCCCCGCCGGCACCCGGAGCCTGCCGGGCGGCACCACCGAGACCACCTACACGGACGCCGCCGGCCGGCCCGCCGTGGCGCTGTACGAGGTCGCCGGCATGGGGCACGGCCTGGCGGTCGCCCCCGGCTCGGGGACCGACCGGTGCGGCGCGACCGGCGCCTACTTCCTCGACGCGATCTGCTCCGGCTACCACACGGTGCGCTTCTGGGGCCTGGACGGCGGCGGGCCGACCGTCCCCGCGCCGCCCGCGCCCACCGGCCTGACCGCCACCCCGACCGGCGCCGACGCGATCGCGCTCGGCTGGCAGCCCGTCACCGGCGCCGCGTCCTACCAGGTGTTCCGGGACGGCATCCGGATCGCCTCCCCGACCGGCACCGCGTACACCGACGGCGGGCTGAGCGCCGGTACCGGCTACGGCTACGCGGTGGCGGCGGTCGGCGCCGACGGGACCGTGGGCGCCCGCTCGGCCACCGTCACCGCCACCACGCCGGGCGGCCCAGCGCCGTGCTTCACCACCGACAACTACCACCAGGTGGCGGCCGGCCGGGCGACCCAGAGCGGCGGGCTGGTGTCCGCGCTCGGCTCCGGACAGGCCATGGGGCTGTGGAACACCTCCACCGTCCACACCCTGCGGCAGACCGGCCCGGGGTACTTCGTCCTCGCCGACGGCCAGTGCTGAACCCGGCCTTCCGCCCCCGTCCTTCCCGCCCTTCCTGACCTTGACGAAAGGTTGACCTGCTCACGGCAGAACGTTGGGCAGGCCGAATCCTATGGTCAGCGCATGCCTCCACTGCCCACCGGGCGGACGGCCCTTCCCGTCCTGCCCTACCGCAAACCCACCCCCGGCCGGGACTACTGGGTGTTCGACGACGTCCTGCCCGACCCCGACGCGGTCCGCCGCCGCTGCCTCGACCGCACCGACTGGACCGAGGGCTACCCCTACCGGCCGGAGGCCTGGCCCGGGCTGCGGACCATGCCCGGGCTCGAACAGGGCGAGCTCGCCCACGTCGAGACGCTGGTCCGCAAGGCCACCGGCGCGCCCCGGCTCTGGGTGCAGAACACCCCCGACGGCGGCACCCTCAACCACAACTGCGTGCAGCTGGTCGGCGCCGGGGAGTCGGAGCCCCGCCCGCACACCGACTCCCGGGCGCTCTGCCGCTACGCCGCCGTCCTCTACCTGAGCCCCGGCGCCCCCAAGGACGCCGGCACCGGCTTCTACCGCCAGCAGTTCCCGGGCGGGCGGCTCGGCGGCAACCTGGTCAACGCCCCGCACAGCAACCTGGTCGAGGCGCTCGGCACCCGCCGCGTCCCGGCCGACGCCTTCACCGAGGACGTCCGCGTCCCCAACCGCTACAACCGGCTGCTGGTCTACCACGCCAACCTCATCCACAGCGCCACCGGCTACCACGGCCTGACACTGGAGGAGCGGCGGATGACCGCCGTCTTCTTCTGGATGGCCTGACCCTGCCCCCACACCCCCTGCCCGGGGCGCCCCTCCCACGTCACAACGACCGGTTGGCACCTCCCCGGGCCGGGGACGGTGGGGGCATGGGACATGACCACCGGAGCGGGACCGAGGGCGTGCGGCCGGAGTGGGCGGGGATCGACCGGCTCGGGACGCTGGAGCTGCTGCGGCTGCTGAACGCCGAGGACCGCACGGTGGCCGGGGCGGTGGCCGGGCAGCTGCCGCGGATCGCCGTCGTGGTGGACGCCGTCGCCGCGCGGATGGCGGGCGGCGGGCGGCTGGTCTACGCGGGCGCCGGGACGGCCGGGCGGCTCGGGGTGCTGGACGCGAGCGAGTGCCCGCCGACCTTCGGCACCGACCCCGCCCAGGTGGTCGGGCTGATCGCGGGCGGCCCGCCCGCCCTGGTGCGCGCGGTGGAGGGGGCGGAGGACCGTACCGACTCGGCGGTCGCCGACCTGACGGCCCTGGCGCTCACCGCCGGGGACACCGTCCTCGGCCTGTCCGCCTCCGGCCGCACCCCGTACACGGTGGCGGCCGTCCGGCACGCCCGCGCGACAGGGGCGCTGACGGTGGGTCTGGCCGGCGTCGCCGGGTCGCCGCTGGTCGCGGCCGCCGAGCTGGGCATCGAGGTGGAGACGGGCCCCGAGGTGCTGGCCGGGTCCACCCGGCTTAAGGCGGGGACGGCGCAGAAGCTGGTGCTGAACCTGCTGTCGACGGCGGTCATGGTCCGGCTCGGCAAGACCTACGGGAACCTGATGGTCGACGTCCGGCCCGGCAACGCCAAGCTCCGCGACCGGGCCCGCCGGATCGTCACCGAGATCACCGGCACCGACGAGGACACCGCCCGCCGCGCCCTGGCGGCCACCGCCGGCCGGGTGAAGCCCGCCGTCCTGGTCGTCCTGGCCGACGTGGACCCCGCCACCGCCGCCCGTCTCCTGGCCGCCTCGCACGGGCGCCTGCGCGAGGCCCTCGCGGCCGCGGGCGTGATCAGCCGAGACTGAGCTGCTCGGCCCGGTCGACCACCTCGCCGAACCGGGGCAGGTTCAGCTCGACGGCCGCCCGGTGCTCCTCCGCCGTGAGGGCGGCCAGCGCCTCCTCCACGAACAGCAGCCGGTAGCCGTGGTCGGCGGCCGCGCGGGCGGTGGACTCGACGCCGAGGTTGGTGGCGATGCCGCCGAACACCAGGGTGTCCACACCGCGCGCCCGGAGCAGTTCGTGCAGTCCGGTGCCGTGGAAGCCGCCGATGGTGCGCTTGACCACGACCTCGTCGGCCGCGTCCGCGACCGCGGCCACGAGTCCGCTGCCGGGCGGCTGTTCGGCCACGTTCGGCCGCTCGACGCGGACCGCGACCACCGGGGCGCCGGCCGCGCGGAAGGCGGTGGCGAGGTCGAGCGAGGCGGCGAGCACCGCGCCGCCCTCGCGCGGGGCGAGCGGCAGGGCGACGATCCGTTCCATCAGGTCGACGAGGACGAGCGCGGTCCGGGTGGGATCAAGGGTTCGCATGAACGTTCAAGCTAGCGGATCACGGTCCGGCGGACCGGGTTCAGCCGGTTTCGGCCTCGCGCTCGCTCCCAGGGGTGGCCTCGCAGTCGGCCTCACGGGCGATCTCGGCGCGGAAGCCCTCGATCAGGACGCGCAGGCCGTACTCGAAGCGACCTCTGCTCACCGACGCCGACGGCCCGGTCCCCCATGGGGGTGGGGACCGGGCCGTTCAGGAGAAGGGAGAAGGGGGTGCAGCCGGAGACTCAGCCGCGTCCGGAGGACTTCTGGGTGCGCCGGGAGACCGAGTCGAGCACCACGGCGGCCAGCAGCACCGCGCCGGTGATCATGTACTGGATGGCCTGGGCGGCGTGCACCATGTCCAGTCCGGTGGTGATCGACTGGATCACCAGCATGCCGAGCAGCGCCGACCAGGTGGTGCCGCGCCCGCCGAACAGGCTGGTCCCGCCGATGACGGCCGCCGCGATGGCGCTCATCAGCACGTTGCCGCCGCCGAGCAGCTTGTCGGCCGAACCCTGCTGGGAGGCGATGAACAGACCGCCGAGGCCGGCCAGGGTGGCGGAGACCATGAACACCGAGATCCGGATCCAGGCCACGTTGATGCCGGCCCGGCGGGCGGCCTCGATGCCGCCGCCGACCGCGAAGATCTGCCGGCCGTAGGAGGTGCGGCGGAGCACGAAGTCGGTGAGGGCGACGACGCCGAGCAGCACCACCAGCGGCAGCGGCAGGCCGCTGTCCTGGTTGAGCGTGTAGGCGCCGACCAGGGCGACCACGGCCAGGCCCCCGGTGCGCAGCGCGATCTCGCTCAGCGGCCGGGCGGGCAGGCCGGCGGCGGTGCGCCGACGGGCGGTGAGCAGCTGGGCGGCGAGCAGGCCGGCGATGGCGAGGACGGCGAGCAGCCAGGCGAAGGCGATGTCGCCGTCGCCGATGAAGTAGTTGTCCAGGTGGGCGACGACGCCGTCGTTGATGTTGTTGACGGTGCCGAGCTTGCCGAGCACGTAGTCCTGGAGGCCGCTCCAGGCGAGCATGCCGGCCAGGGTGACGACGAACGCGGGCACGCCGATCCGGGCGAAGAAGAAGCCGTGCAGGGCGCCCATCGCGGCGGCCGCGAGGAGAGCCAGCAGGATCGCCAGCCACTCGTTCACGCCCTGCCGGACGGCGAGGACGGAGGTGATCGCGGCGCAGACGCCGGCGATCGAGCCGAGCGAGAGGTCGATCTCGCCGAGCAGCAGGACGAAGACGACGCCGACCGAGATCAGGCCGTAGCCGGCGATCCACTTGGTGATGTTGGTCAGGTTGTCGGCCTGCAGGAAGTGGCCGGTGACGCTCTGGAAGATGACCGCGATCAGGATCAGGCCGATGACGACGGGCAGCGAGCCGAGTTCGCCGCTGCGGATCTTGCGGCGGAACTCCTCGGCGTACCCGGCGATGCCGCCCTGACGGACCAGCAGGCGCGGGTCGACCGCGGGGGTGGTGGCGTCCGCGGTGGGGGTGGTCTGACTGGTGCTCACTTCGCTTCCTCCGCGATGCGTGCCTGGCGCCGGGTGACGGCGTTGTCGGTGGCGCCGGTGATGGCGGAGATGATCTCCTCGGACGTGGTCCCGGCGACCGGGAAGACACCGTTGTTGCGGCCGAGCCGCAGGACGGCGACGGTGTCGGCGACCGCGCGGACGTCCGCCATGTTGTGGCTGATCAGGATGACGCCGAGGCCGCGCTGGCGCAGGCGCTCGACCAGGTCCAGGACCTGCGCGGTCTGTTCGACGCCGAGGGCGGCGGTCGGTTCGTCGAGGATGACGATCCGCGGGTCGCCGACCAGGGCGCGGGCGATGGCGACCACCTGGCGCTGGCCGCCGGAGAGCGCGGCGATCGGGATCCGCACGCTGGGGATGCGGATCGACAGGGTGTCGAGCAACTCCTTGGCGCGCCGTTCCATGGCGACCTCGTCCAGCGTGCCGTGGCGGCGCAGCTCGCGGCCGAGGAAGAGGTTGGCGACGACGTCGAGGTTGTCGCAGAGCGCGAGGTCCTGGTAGACGGTGGCGATGCCGAGCGCCTGGGCGT
The DNA here is from genome assembly GCF_040683335.1 of Kitasatospora sp. NPDC093806. Classification (NCBI taxonomy): domain Bacteria; kingdom Bacillati; phylum Actinomycetota; class Actinomycetes; order Kitasatosporales; family Streptomycetaceae; genus Kitasatospora; species Kitasatospora sp. NPDC093806. The sequence continues at coordinate 21,219 of NZ_JBFBDO010000088.1, read as the reverse complement.
CCTGGGGGCGGCCGATCCGGACCGGGCGGCCGTCCCAGCTGATGGTGCCCTCGTCGATCGGGTGGACTCCGGCGATCGTCTTGACCAGCGTGGACTTGCCGGCGCCGTTGTCGCCGACCAGGGCGACGACCTCGCCGGCGTGGACGTCGAGGTCGACGTCGGTGAGTGCCTGGACGGCGCCGAAGCGCTTGGAGACCTCGCGCAGCGCCAGTACGGGTGCGCCTGTCACGTGAACCATCTCCTGCGGGGGTGTGCGGTGGTGGGGTGGGTGGGAGGGCGGCCGGGCCGGCGCTCCCCCGGTGGGCGGGGAGCGCCGTTCGGCGTCACCGGGTGCCTGCCGGGCGGGGTTACTTGATGCCGGCGGCGGCGCAGGCGGCGGCGTAGTCGGCGGTGCAGACGTCGGCGGCCTTGTAGAGGCCGTCGGCGATGACCGTGGCGTTGATGTTGGTCTTGGTGACGACCTTCGGCTCCAGCAGCTTGGCCGGGATGCCCTTGTCGGTGTCGCTGTCGATCGTGGTGGCGGCGACGGCCTTGACGTCCTTGCCCTGGAGCAGGCTGACGGCCAGTTCGGCGGCGCTCTCGGCGAGCGGCTTGTACGCCTTGTAGATGGTGTAGGCCTGGTCGCCGGCGACGATCCGCTGCACGGCGTCGAGGCCGGCGTCCTGACCGCCGACCGGGACGGTGATGCCGGCCGCCTTGAGCTGGGTGATGATCGCGCCGGCCATGCCGTCGTTGGCGGAGTAGACGGCCTGGAAGCCGTCCTTGCCGAGCTGGGTGATCGCGGCGCCGGTCTTCTGGCCGGCGACGGTGGGCTTCCACTCGCCGGACTGCTCGTAGACGACCTTCTTGACCTTGCCGTCGAGCACCTTGTGGGCGCCGGACTTGAACAGCGCGGCGTTCGGGTCGGCCTCGTCGCCGTTGATCATCACCAGGTTGGCGTCGGCGGCCTTGGCGCCGAGGGCGTCCAGCAGGGCCTGGCCCTGGAGTTCGCCGACCTTCTCGTTGTCGAAGGAGACGTAGGCGGAGACCGGGCCGGTGGCGAGGCGGTCGTAGGCGACGACCTTGACGCCCTTGCCGGCCGCCTCCTTGACCCAGGACTGGGTGGACTTGGCGTCGAAGGCGTCGAGCACGATCACCTTGACGCCCTCGGCGATCAGGGTGTCGAACTGCTGCTTCTGCTTGGCGGCGCTGCCCTCGGCGTTGCTGTAGCGGACCTTGCAGTCCGGGCAGAGGGCAGTGACCTTGGCCTCGATGAAGGGCCGGTCGAAGGACTCGTAGCGGGTGGAGGAGGCGTTCTCCGGCAGCAGCAGGCCGATGGACTTGGTGTCCCCGGAGCTCGCGGTGTCCTTCTTGTCGCCGCCGGCCTTGCCGCAGGCGGCCATGGACAGGGCCATCGAGACCGCGGCGGTGCCGATGAGGACGCGACGCATCGTTGCGTTCATGTGGGGGTGCCTCCGTGACAGGCGCCGCAACGCTGCGGCGAGGTGGGAGGAGTTAACCCGGACCTGTCAGGTGACGTCAATAAGTAAATCCAAGCTCGGCGCAATCCCGACTCTTTCGTTATCTTTGTGAACACCAAAGTAAGTTGAAGCTTGGAGGATCCTCCGAGTCGAGACATGACAGGACATGACAGACCGGACGAATCGCCCTCCCTGGGCACGCCCCACCTGGTATGTACCTGAGAGGCAAACGACCGGTCGGCATACAAATAGGCGCCACGCAACGGCCAAGGTGGTCTTGACAGGGGCAGATCAGTTCAACTCACGTGTTCAAGAGTTTGATCAACCGTCAGCGAACTGCGCCGCCATCCGCGCCCGGTAGCGCCCCGGCGTCGTCCCGAACGACCGGTTGAAGGCGTGCGAGAGCGCGAACGGGGTCGCGTAGCCGACCCGGCGGGCGATCAGCTCCAACGGTTCGCCGGTCTGCTGGAGCAGCGCGGCCGCCCGGGTCATCCGCCACCAGGTCAGGTAGGCCATCGGCGAGCGGCCGACCAGCGCGGTGAACCGCCGGGTCAGGGTGGCCCGGGAGACCCCCGCGTGCGCGGCGAGCTCCTCGACGCTCCAGGTCCGCGCCGGGTCCTCATGCAGGGCGCGCAGCGCGGCCGCCACCACCGGGTCCCCCAGCGCCGCGGGCCACCGGCCGGCCGCGGCCGCCGGCGCCGGCTCGCCCGCCCCGGTGCCGGGCGGTCCGGCCAGCCAGGCGCGCACCATGTAGACCAGCAGCAGGTCGATCAGGCTCGGCACGGCCAGCGCCGCACCCGCCCCGTCGGCGGCCAGCTCGCCGCCCAACAGGTCGACGGCGGCGCGCAGTTGGGGATGGGCGCCGACCCGGTTCGGCAGGTGGACGACGTCGGGGAGCTCCAGCATCAGCGGGTGGGTGCGGCTGTGCTCCAGCCGGTACTTGCCGCAGAGCAGTTCGGCGACCGGCCCGGACGCGGAGCCGGGGACCGAACCTGCCGCGGCACCGGGGACGGAACTCGTCGCGGAGCCGTTCGCCCGGGCCCCGGGGGCATCGCCGCGCGGCGGCGCGGGCGGCGGCACCGGGCGGTCCGGGCCGAGCAGCCGGTCGATCGGGACCGCCCGCGCGACCGCGGCCCGGTCCAGCGGCGCGCTCGCCAGCACGTGGCCCGTCCCGTGCGGCAGCAGCACGGCGTCCCCGGTGCCCAGCGACACCGGCTCGCCACCGCCGTCGGGCAGCAGCCAGCAGCCGCCCTCCAGCACCACGTGGAAGCCCGCCCCCGCGTACCCGGGGATCCGGGCGGACCACGGCCCGCCGACCCGCAGCCGGTTCGAGGAGGGCCGGCCGATCCGCACCGCCGCGATCGCGTCGCTCACCACGTCCATGCCCCCCAGCCTAGGGCCGGTGACGCACGGGTGAGCCGTTTGCGTATGCAACTGAGCCGACAGGGCATTGAGCGGCTCACCACCGCGCTCCTAGGCTCGAAGCCGCAAGCACAGGGCGACAGACCGGAGGGACCGACCGTGGAGCAGATCGTGCTCGGCGACGCCGAGCTCATCAGGGTGGTGGAGTGGCAGGGGCCGTTCATGCCGGCCCGGGCGATCGTGCCCGGCGCGACGGCGGAGGACTGGAAGCGCAACGCCGACTGGCTCGCCCCCGACCACTGGGGCCGCGCCGAGGACACCTACCTCGGCGCGCTGCAGACCTGGGTGATCCGCCACGGCGGCCGCACCGTCCTGGTCGACACCGGCGTCGGGGACGGGCGGCAGCGCCCGCACAGCCGGCAGTTCCACGACCGGCACACCGGCTTCCTCGACCGGCTCGCCGCCGCCGGGATCGCGCCGGAGGACGTCGACGTCGTGGTCAACACCCATCTGCACGGCGACCACATCGGCTGGAACACCGTCGACCGCAACGGCGAGTGGGTCCCGTCCTTCCCCAACGCCGTCTACTACCTGCCGGCCGCCGACCACGCCGTGCTCGACCCGGACGGTCCGGGCCGCGCGCACCCGCCGGCCGCCGCCGGTGCGGCCGACCCCGCGTGGTGGGAGGAGCGGCGGCTGCTGTTCGAGGACAGCGTCGCGCCGGTGGTCCGGGCCGGGCAGGCGGTGCTCTGGACGGACGGCGTGCGGATCGACGAGGCGCTCACCCTGGAACCCGCGCCCGGCCACACCCCCGGCTCCTCGGTGCTGCGGCTCGACTCGCGCGGCGAGCGGGCGGTGTTCGTCGGCGACCTGCTGCACAGCCCCCTCCAGTTCGCCCTCCCGGAGTGCAACAGCTGCTTCTGCGAGGACCCGGCCGGGGCCGCCGCCAGCCGCCTTCGGGTGCTCGAACGGGCGGCCGACCGGCGCGAGTTGGTGATCCCGGCGCACTTCGCCGGGGCGGGCGCCGCCGAGGTGCGGCGGGAGGGGACGGGCTTCGCCGTCACCCGCTGGGCCGCCTGACCCGACCCGACCGCCACCGTCACCGTCACCGCCACCGTCGTCGTCACCGCCGGGCACGGGGGTCCCGGCGGAGCGGCGGCCCCGGCCCGCTACGGACCAGCCGGGTGCCCGTCCCATCCCCCGAGGCGGACGGACACCCGGCCGGCCCCGGGGGCCTCAGCCCGCGGCCCGGACCGCGTCCACCCAGCGGGCGAGGTCCTGCTCCGCCAGCTCCGGGTGGGCGAGCAGCCGCTCGCGCACCGCGGCGAACACCGGGCCGCCGCCCGCCAGTGCGAGGTCCTTGGCCGCCAGCCGCACCGGGAAGTCGGCGTCGACCGCCCGCGCCCGCCCGACCAGCCCGCCCAGCGGACCGGCGGCGAGCACACCGGCCGTCAGCTCCCCCGGCAGACCCAGCGAGTCGGCCACCGCCAGCGCCTCGGCCACCACCCCCACACCCCCGATGATCGCGCCGATCGCCACCACCTTGAGCGCGGCGCCCGAGCCGGGCCCGCCGCAGTCGACCACCGTGCCGAGTTGGGCCAGCACCGGCCGGACCCGCTCGACGTCCGCGGGCTCGCCGCCGGCCAGCACGGTCAGCCCGCCGGACGCCGCCGGGCCGACGCTGCCCAGCACCGGCGCGTCCACCAGCCCCACCCCGTCGGGCAGTTGCGCCCGCGCCTCGGCCACCGCCGCCGGACCCACCGAGGACATGTCGACCCAGACCGTGCCGGGCGCCAGCTCGGCCGTGAACCCCGCGGCCACCGCCGCGAGCGCCGCCGGGTCCGACAGCATCGTGATCACGACGCCCGCCCCGCGCACCGCCGCCGCCGGGTCGGCGGCCTCCGGCAGGCCGTCCGCCTTGCCGGGCGTGCGGTTCCACACCGTCAGCGAGTGGCCGGTGGAGGCGAGTCGACGGGCCATCGGCAGCCCCATCCGGCCGAGGCCGAGAAATGCGATCTTTTCCATGGCCCCCACGCTAGGAACCCACGAGCCAGGCGACAAGCGAATGTCTCGCATGGTAGCCATGCGGAATGGACATGGCCTGGCTCGAAGTCTTCCGCACCGCCGCCCGCTTGGGCTCCTTCACCGCCGCCGGGGAACGGCTGGGCTTCACCCAGTCCGCGATCTCCCGTCAGATCTCCACCCTGGAGGGCGAGTTCGGTGCCCCGCTGTTCGACCGACTGGCACGCGGGGTGCGGCTCACCGAACACGGCCGCGCCCTGCTGCCGCACGCCGAGGCGCTGCTCGACCGGCTCGACGGCACCCGCCGCGAGCTCTCGGCGCTCACCGAGCTGAGCCTGGGGCGGCTGCGGGTCGGCGCCTTCGACAGCGCCAACGCCGCCCTCGTCCCGGCGGCGCTGGCGGCGTTCCGAACGGCCCACCCGGGGGTCGGGATCTCGCTCACCGAGGGGCTCTCGGCCGAGCTGCTGGACCGGCTGCGGGACGGCGCGATCGACCTCGCGGTGGTCGCCGCCTATCCCGAACACCTCTACGACACCGAGCTGTTCGAGCTCCGCCCGCTGGTCGAGGACCCGGTCCTGGTGGCCCTCCGCCCGGACCACCCGCTGGCCGAGCGGAGCAGTCTGCGGCTCGCCGACCTCGCCGAGGAGCACTGGATCGCGGCCAGCCGGCACCCCGAGTCCACCCTGCTGGCCGCCTGCGTGCGCAGCGGCTTCCGCCCCCGGATCGAGTACGAGGTGGCCGGGTGGACGGCCAAACTCGGCCTGGTCGCGGCCGGTTTCGGCGTGACGCTGATCCCGGCCCTGGCCGCCCGCGCGGCCCGCCCGGACCTCGCCCTCGTCCCGCTCCACCCGGAGGACACCCCGGTCCGCCTGGTCCGCACGGCCACCCTGCGCGGCCGCACCGCCCCACCCGCCGTCACCGCCTTCCTCCCCCACCTGTCGACCGCCGCCGCGCCCGCCGAACGCGCCCGACCGGACGCCCGGCCTTAACCTGGGGCCATCGTTCGTTTACGCACGGATACCATCGTCTGCCCCCGGGAAGGGCCCGGGCCGGCGTGGCCCAACGACAGAGAGTGACACCATGGACCGGTTGGACGGGTACTTCAAGCTCTTCATCAACGGGGCGCCGCTCGGCGTGATCGACGGCAAGCTCTTCGCCCTGCTCAGCGAGCAGGACCAGCGGCAGGCCGAGGTCTGGCAGATCGTGCCGGACGAGCGGACCGGCCGGAACGCCGTCATCATCAGGGCCTCGGACGGCCTCTCGGGCTGGGTGGTGCCCAAGCCGGGCGAGCGGCGGCAGATCGAGATCGCCCCGCTGATCTCCACCAAGTCGCTCCCGCCCGTCTTCCCCGCCAACCAGGTGTTCTTCGCCAAGCCCCTGGTGATGGACACCCTGGGCGCCTTCGCCGTGCGGTCGGCGGCCGACGACCAACTGGTCGGCCGCCGCTTCATCGAGAACCGGTCACTGCTGCCCAAGGAGGTCGTCTCGGACACCGACGACGAACACGCCTTCGTGGTCGCGGTGCCCGTCGACGAAGCGGAGTAGACGGCCCGGCCCGAGCCGGTGGTGCGAGCCCGCACCACCGGCTCGGCGCGTCCGGGACGCTCCCGGCTCCCGCCCGGGACAGCCGGGACGTGAGCGGGGCGGGGGCCGGGCGGGGAGGTCGGGCGAGGAGGCGGCCGGTGCCCCAGGTGTTCGGGACAGCGGGCGGCCGACCTTGGGAGTCACGCCCGGTCGCCGGCCGGGCGGACACCGATCCGCAGCACCCAGGGAACCCCCGAAATGACCGCACAGTCCGTCCAGTCCGCCATTGTCCTCGACGCCCGCAGCTCCGTCTGCCTGCCCGACCTGCTCCGCGCGCAGGTGGCCGCCCGGCCCGACGCCACGGCCGTGACCGGAGCCGACAGGGGTCGGCTCTCCTTCCGCGAGCTCGGCGCGGCCGCCGACGCGCTCGGCGCGCACCTGCACCGGCTGGGGGTGGTCGCCGACGACTGCGTCGGCCTGTACACCGAGCCGTCCCCGGAGCTGATGACCGGGGCCTGGGGCATCCTCTGCGCGGGCGCCGCCTACCTGCCGCTCTCCCCGGAGTACCCGGAGGAGCGGATCCGCTACATGATCGAGTCCAGCGGGACGCGGGTGATCGTCGCCCAGGAGCACCTGCGGACCCGGCTGGCCGGGCTGGTCCCGCCCGGGACCAGGATCGTCACCCCGGCGGACCTCCCGGAGGCCGCGGGCGGACACCCCGGGCACCCGATCCCGCACCAGAGCCACGGACCGGCCCCCACCTCCGGCCCGAGCCCGGATTCGCTCGCGTACGTCATCTACACCTCCGGCAGCACCGGCCGCCCCAAGGGCGTGATGATCGAGCACCACAGCATCGTGTCCCAGCTGCGCTGGCTGACCGACGCCGGCCACCTGGGCCCGGCGGCCACCGTGCTGCAGAAGACGCCGATGAGCTTCGACGCCGCCCAGTGGGAGATCCTCGCGCCCGCCGCCGGCGCGCACGTCGTGCTGGGCGCCCCGGGCGTCTACCGGGACCCGGACGGCCTGATCGACGCCGTCCGCGCGCACGGCGTGACCGTCCTCCAGTGCGTACCGACCCTGCTCCAGGCGCTGCTCGACACCGAGCGGCTGGCCGGCTGCGACACCCTGCGCGGCCTGTACTCGGGCGGCGAGGCGCTGTCCGTCCGGCTGGCCCGGGCGCTGACCGCCGAGCTGCCATGGGCGGAGCTGGTCAACCTGTACGGGCCGACCGAGTGCACCATCAACGCCACCGCCCACCGGATCGACCCGGAGGCGCTCGGCGACGGGGCCGGCTCGGTCCCGATCGGGGTGCCGGTGGACCGCACCCGCTGCTTCGTGCTGGACGAGGAGCTGGTGCCGGTGGAGGTCGGCGCCACCGGCGAGCTGTACATCGGCGGCGTCCAGCTGGCCCGCGGCTACCTCAACCGGCCCGATCTGACGGCGGAGCGGTTCGTCGCCTCGCCGCACCTGCCGGGCGAGCGGCTGTACCGCACCGGCGACCTCGCCGTCTGGAACCCGGACGGCACCCTGCACTGCGCGGGCCGGGTGGACAACCAGGTCAAGCTGCGCGGCTACCGGGTCGAGCTGGACGAGATCGCGCTCGCCATCGAGGAGCACACCTGGGTGCGCCGGGCCGCCGCCGTGGTCACCGACGACCCGCGCACCGGCCACCGGAACCTGGTGGCCTGCGTGGAGCTGAACCCGAAGGAGGCCGCCCTGATGGACCAGGGCAACCACGGCGGCCACCACCAGTCCAAGGCCAGCAAGCTCCAGGTGAAGGCGCAGCTGTCCGACCCGGGTCTGCGCGCTCCGGCGCAGCTTGCCGGGCGGCCGGTGGTCGCGCTGCCGGGGCGGCGGGAGACCGGGCGGCAGCGGCGGGAGACCTTCGCCCGCAAGACCTACCGCTTCTTCGAGGGCGGCCCGGTGACCAGGGCGGACCTGCTGGCCCTGCTGGCCGCCCCGCGCCCGGCGCCGGCGAGCGAGCGAGCGGACGCCGTCACGCTCGCCGAACTCGGGCCGGTGCTCCGCTGGTTCGGCCAGTTCCGCAGCGCGGAGCGGCTGCTGCCGAAGTACGCGTACGCCTCCCCCGGCGCGCTGTACGCCACCCAGCTCTACCTGGAGACGGACGGCACGCACGGCCTGCCGGCGGGCATCCACTACTACCACCCGGTCGAGCACGCGCTGGTCCGGGTCGGTGACGCGGCCCCCGACGGCGCGCCGCTGGCGCTGCACTTCCTCGGCCGGCGGGGTGCGATCGAGCCGGTCTACCGCAACAACATCCAGGAGGTGCTGGAGTTCGAGACCGGCCACATGCTGGGCGTGCTGGAGGAGGTGCTGCCCGACTACGGGCTGGCGGTCCGCCCGCTCGGCCACGAGCCGGCCGTCCAGCACCGGCTGGACGTCGCCGAGGAGGACTTCTACCTGGGCAGCTTCGCGATCGTCCCGGACGACGGGCGGCCGCGCCGGGACGACACCGAGCTCTACGTCCAGGCCCACCCGGGCGGGGTCGAGGGCCTGGCGCCCGGCCTGTACCGGTACGAGGACGGCGGGCTGCGCCGGATCTCGGACGAGGTGGTGGAGGCCCGGCACGTCATCGCGATCAACCAGCAGGTATACCGGCGGGCGGGGTTCGGCATCACGGCGGTGAGCCGGGCGGCGGAGCCGTGGCTGGAGTACATCGGCCTCGGCACCCGGCTGCACCACCTGCAGCGCAACGGGCTGGGCTTCGGGTTCATGTCCTCGGGCTACAGCTCGAAGACCGGGCACCCGCTGCCGGCCGCCCGGCGGCTGGACGCGATCCTGGCCGGGTGCGGGATCCCGGCCGGCCCGTCGTACTTCTTCCTCGGCGGGCGGGTGAGCGAGGAGCAGATCCGCAGCGAGGGCATGCGGGAGGACGCCGTGCACATGAAGGGCCCGGCGGAGCTGATCAGGGACGAGCTGGCGGCGGTGCTGCCGGACTACATGGTCCCCAACCGGGTGCTGGTGCTGGACGAGCTGCCGCTGACCGCCAACGGGAAGGTGGACGGCAAGGCGCTGGCCGCCGCCGAGCAGGTCCGGAACGCCGAGTCGGGCGCGCCGTTCGTCGCGCCCGCGACGCCGACCGAGCGCCGGCTGGCCGGGGTGTGGGGCGCCGCGCTGAAGTACGAGGCGGTGTCGACGGCGGACGAGTTCTTCGCGGCCGGCGGCAACTCGCTGATCGCGGTGGCGCTGGTCAACCGGGTGAACCGGGAGTTCGGCACCCGGCTGCCGCTCCAGGTGCTGTTCGAGTGCCCCCGGCTGGCCGACCTGGCGGCCCGAATCGACGGGGCGACTCGGATCGACGGGGCGGCGGGCGGCGGGGCGGCCGCCGCCCGGCTGGTCCCGCTGAGCCGCGAGGGCGCCGGCGACCCGGTGTTCTGCTGGCCGGGGCTGGGCGGCTACCCGATGAACCTGCGGCCGCTCGCCGGGCGCAGCGGCCGCCCGTTCTACGGCGTGCAGGCGCACGGCATCAACCCCGGGGAGACGCCGTACCCGACGATCCGGGAGACGGCCGCCGCCGACGTGGCGCAGATCCGCGAGGTCCGGCCGGAGGGCCCGTACACCCTGTGGGGGTACTCCTTCGGCGCCCGGGTCGCCTTCGAGGCGGCCTGGCAGCTGGAGCAGGCCGGGCAGCGGGTAGACGACCTGCTGCTGATCTGCCCCGGCAACCCGGAGCTGCGCCGGGCCGACGGGGAGCGGTACGGGCGCGAGTCCTCGTACCGCAACCCGGCGTACCTGACCATCCTGTACTCGGTGTTCGCGGGCTCGATCAGCGGTCCCGGGCTGGCGGCCTGTCTGGCCGAGGTGCGTGACGAGGAGGGCTTCACGGCCTTCGTCCACCGGCTGCTGCCGGACCTCGACGAGGAGCTGATCGCCCGGATCGCGCGGATCGTCGGGGAGACCTTCGAGTTCGAGTACAGCTTCCGCGAGCTGGCGGAGCGGCGGCTGTCGGCCCCGGTGACGGTCTTCAAGGCCACCGGTGACGACTACTCGTTCATCGAGGGCAGCTCCGGCTGGTCGGCGGGCGCGCCGGCCATGGTGCGGCTGGCCGGTGACCACTACGGCGTACTGAAGGAGGACGGGGTGGCCGAGCTGGCCGCCGCCATCGCCGCCCGGCCGAACAGCCGGACCACCGCCGGCTGACGGCCCGGCTCAGGCCGGACGGGCCCAGTCGGCCGCGAGGTCGGCCAGCCAGCGCGCCGTGGCGTCCAGCCCCTCCGGCCGGACCGCGTAGCGGACCTCCCGGCCGGAGCGGTGCCCGGCGACCAGGCCGGCCGCGTCCAGCACCCCGAGGTGCTTGACCACCGCCTGCCGGGTGACCGGCAGGCGGCCGGCGAGCGTGGTGGCGGTGGCGGTGCCCTGGGCGGCGAGCAGGTCGAGCAGTCGGCGCCGGGTCGGGTCGGCCAGCGCGCCGAGCACGCCGTCGACCGCCGCGCCGCCCGCGTCCTGCTGCTCCGTCACCCGGGCCCTCCTCGGCCGTCCCCTGCTGATGGCAACCTCATGGTTGCACGTGGCCGGAGGAGCCACAACCGCCGGTCAGCCCCACCACTGCTCGGGGACGGCCGCCGGCGGCCGGTCGGCCGGGTCGGCCGCGGGCGCCTCGGCCGGGGCGGGGCCCGCGGTGACCAGCAGTTCGGCCGGTCCGGCCGGCGCCACCTGGTAGCCGGACTCGCGCAGCACGACGGCGACGGCCTCGGCGACCGCCACCCGGATGCCCGCGGCCGGCGGGGGCGGAGCGGCCTCCCCTCCCCCGCCGGCGGCGGCCTCGTCAACCGGCGGCCAGCCGACCACCACCCCCTGCGGGCGATGGCCGATCCGCAGGCCCGACGGCCCCCGCTCGGTGTCGAAGCCGGCCCGGGCCAGGTCGGCTGTCACGTCCTCGAAGAGTTCCCGGTGATCCACCATTGGCGCAGCGTAGGCCTGCTCCCGCGCCCGCTCCCGGCAGGGCGCGCGCCGAAACGCCCCGGTGACGCGCCAACAGCACCCGAGCGCAGCACCCGGGCGCGGCGTCCGGGCCGTGCGCGAGGGGGCCCCGTCGGATGCCGGACCCCCCGGACGGGCCGACACGAGCGGCCGGACGGGCCGATGGACGTGCACAGTCGGCGCGCTCCCGACAGCATGACAGAGTAAGCGCTCCATCACTTTGAGCAACGGGGGCGGCGGGTCGCCGGATCCGCGCGCCGGTGCACCCGGCACCCCCGTATCGAGAGGTCCGATGATCACATCACTCCGCCGGCCGGCAGTTCTGCGGCCGGGCGTCCAGGACGTTCCGCAGCGGACGCCGGGGAGCCCGTCGTGAGAGCCGACCAGCAGTCGAGCCCGGGACCGGTCACCAGCACCCGCGCGGCGCCCGCCAACACGGCGGAGGCGGTCGCCGACTGGGCCGACGGGCGGCTCGGCATCTACACCCTGTCCAAGGCCAACCTGCGCAAGATCTTCCCGGACCACTGGTCCTTCATGCTGGGCGAGATCTGCCTCTACACCTTCGTCATCATCCTGCTGACCGGCGTCTGGCTCACGCTGTTCTTCGTCCCGTCGATGGGCGAGGTCGTCTACGACGGCGACTACGTGCCGCTCAAGGGCATCCAGATGTCAGAGGCCTACGCCTCCACCATGAAGATCAGCTTCGAGGTGCGCGGCGGTCTGCTGATGCGGCAGATCCACCACTGGGCGGCGATCGTCTTCGTCGCCGCCATGTTCGTGCACATGATGCGGGTCTTCTTCACCGGCGCGTTCCGCAAGCCGCGCGAGATCAACTGGCTGTTCGGCGCGGGCCTGCTGTTCCTCGGCATGTTCGACGGCTTCATGGGCTACTCGCTGCCCGACGACCTGCTCTCCGGCACCGGCATCCGGTTCATGGAGGGCGCGGTGCTCGCCGTGCCGCTGGTCGGGACGTACCTCCAGATGTTCATCTTCGGCGGCGAGTTCCCCGGCCACGACATCGTGCCGCGGCTGTTCACCGTGCACATCCTGCTCATCCCCGGGATCATGCTCGGCCTGCTGGTGGCCCACCTGATCCTGGTCTTCTACCACAAGCACACCCAGTTCGCCGGGCCCGGCCGGACCAACGACAACGTGGTCGGCATGCCGCTGATGCCGGTCTACATGGCCAAGGCCGGCGGGTTCTTCTTCCTGGTGTTCGGCATGATCGCCGCGATGTCGGCGTTCGCCACCGTCAACCCGATCTGGGCGTACGGGCCGTACCGGCCGGACCAGGTGTCCACGGACGCCCAGCCGGACTGGTACATGGGCTTCTCCGAGGGCCTCATCCGGATCATGCCCGGCTGGGAGATCGACCTCTGGGGGCACACCCTCGTCATGGGCGTGTTCGTGCCGCTGATGGTCTTCCCGCTGGTGCTGGTGGCGATCTGGGCCTACCCGTTCCTGGAGGCCTGGATCACCGGCGACCGGCGCGAGCACCACATCGCGGACCGGCCGCGCAACGCGCCGGTGCGCACCGCCTTCGGCGCCGCCTGGATCAGCCTCTACCTGATCCTGCTCGCCGGCGGCGGCAACGACCTGCTCGCCACCCACTTCCACCTGTCGATCAACGCGATCACCAACGCGGTGCGGATCGGCTTCTTCGTGCTCCCGGTGATCGTCTTCGTGATCACCAAGCGCTGGTGCCTGGGCCTCCAGCGCCGGGACAAGGAGAAGGTGCTGCACGGGCGGGAGAGCGGCGTCATCAAGCGGCTGCAGCACGGCGAGTTCGTCGAGGTGCACGCGCCGCTGCCGCCGGACCGGCTGTACACGCTCACCGCGCACGACCAGCCGCAGCCCGTCGACCTGCCCGCCGAGGTGGACGAGAACGGGGTGGCCCGCAGGGCCGGACTGCTGGCCCGGACCAGGGCCAAGCTGTCCCGCGGCTTCTACGGCGAGGGCAGCCAGATCAGCAAGCCCACCGCCGACGAGCACCGGGAGATCAGCAGCGGCCACGGCCACCACTGACCCCGCGCACGGGACGACCGGGCTCGCCGCGCACCCTCGGGGGTGGGCGGCGGGCCCGGTCGCGTCAGTCTGCGGGCCCGGTCGCGTCGGTCCGCGGGTCAGCCGTGCAGGGCAGCCGGGACGGCCGCGAGCAGTGCGGCGGCCAGCGCCACCGAGAGGCAGACGGCCGCCCAGCGGGCGCAGATCCGGCGGCACTCGGCGCGGTAGCGGGCGGCCAGCCGGCGGCACCGGTCGACGGCCCGGTCGACCACCTCCTCGGCGTACCGGAGCCGGTCCTCGGCGTAGGCCCGCTCCAGCGCCTCGCGGTCGTCGGGCGCGAGCCAGGGGAAGCGGTCGGCGAACGCCCGGGCGTCCCGTGCGGCCGCCGCGACCTCCGCCTCCCAGGCCAGGTAGCCCTCCAGCCGGGCGATCTCGACCCGGGTGTCCACCGGTTTCCCGGCCGCCTTCGCGCCGCCGGCGGCGGGCGGCCCGCCCGGCCGTCCTCTGCCCTGCCGGGCGTTGCGCGCCTTCGCCGGGCGCTGTCTGCCACCCATGACCGCTCCTTGTCCCGCTCGTGCCGTCCGCCGGTCCGACCGTCCGCCGGTCCAGCTGCCCGCCGGTCCATCTGTCCGCTGGTCCGTCCGGCACCCCCGCGGCGGACCGCTCCGCAAGCACGCAACTACTACCAGTGACCGATCGGGCACGATGCGCCGACGCGCCGGGCGCCGGGCCGGTGCGCACCAGGGCGCCCCCGGCGCGCGCCGGATCGGACACGCGCCCGACCGCGCCACCGCAATACCGTGGACACGCTCCGCACACGCCCGTGTACCATCGGCGATCGAGACGGCGCCCCTGCCCGGCGCCGGCCCGGCCCGCTCCGGCCCGTCCGGCCGGGGTGCGAACCAGGAGGTCAGCCATGCCCGACGCCGGTCGGTTCAGCGAGTTGGGCGAGCAGGGCTCGCGCGCGGTGATGGAGGCGGCGGCGGTCCTGGAGCGCGAACTCTCCGCCGGACTGGCGGACGCCAAGGCCGCCACCTCCCGACTGACCGGCGAACACCGCGTCGACCAGGACGAGTTCGACCAGCTGGTGCGCCGGGTCTCGGAGAACACCCACCAGCTGATCGACGCGGTGAGCGCCCGGGTGCTCGCCGGCACCACCGGCGAGGTCTCCGAGCAGGCCCAGCGGCTGACCGCCAACGCGCACGACGTCCTCGACCTGCTGCTCAGCCTCGGCGCGCTCGCGCCCGGCCTCGCCAACCGCACCATGCAGAGCGCCTTCGGCCCGCAGCACGAGCGAACGGGCGAGGCCGCGGGCGGCGGCACCGGGGCGGACGAGCGGCCGAACGGGTGACGGCGACGGCCGGACCCCCCGCCGTCGGCACCTCGCTGGTCGAGCGCGTCCTGGCCCGCTACCGCGAGCGCACCCTCGCCGAACTCCTGCGCCACATCCCCGCGCAGAGCCCGCCCTACCTCTACGACCTCGCCTCCGACTACCCGACCCGCCCCTGCAAGGGCCTGCGGGCGGCGCTCTGCCTGGCCACCTGCACGGCGTTCGGCGGGCGGCCCGAGCGGGCGCTCAACCCGGCCGTCACCGTCGAGCTGTTCCACAACGCCTTCCTGGTCCACGACGACATCCAGGACGGCAGCGAGCTGCGCCGGGGCGCGCCCACCCTCCCCGCCGCGTACGGCGTCGAGGTCGCGCTGAACGTCGGCAACGCGACCAACCTGCTCGGCCTGCGGCGGGTGATGGCCAACCGGCGGGAGCTCGGCGGGGAGCTGGCCTGGCGGCTGTTCGAGGAGACCGAGCTGATGTGCCGCCAGTCCCTGGAGGGCCAGGCGCTGGAGATCGCCTGGATCCGGGACAACGTCTGCGCGCTGACCAGCGCCGACTACTACCGGATGTGCCTGAAGAAGACGTCCTGGTACACCTTCCTCTACCCGTGCCGCTCCGGCCTGCTGGTCGCCGAGGGGGCGGGCACCGACGCGACCCGGCTGGACCGGTTCGGCTGGTACCTGGGCGCCGCCTTCCAGATCCAGGACGACGTGCTCAACCTGGTCGGCGAGGCCGAGGAGTACGGCAAGGAGATCGCCGGGGACCTCTGGGAGGGCAAGCGGACCCTGATGCTGATCCACCTGCTGGAGCGCGGCACCGCCGCCGAACGGGCCCGGGTGGTGCGCCACCTGAGCCGGACCCGGGCGCAGCGCGGCCCCGAGGCGGTGGAGGAGGTCGGCTGGCTGCTCGACCGGATGGCCGCGTACGACTGCGTGGCGAGCGCGCGGGAGGCGGCGGCCGGGCTGGTCGCGGCCGCCGAGCGGGAGATCGAGGCGGTGCTGGCGGGGGCGCCGGAACCGGACGGTCAGGAGGACGAGGAAGCCGCGGAGGCCCGGGAGTTCCTGTCGGCCCTGCCCGGCTTCGTGGTGGCCCGCGGCCGCTGATCCCACCGGCCCTACCCGCGGTTCACCCGGGGTGCGTAAGATCCGCGACGCCGGTACCGGACGGAGGGAACCGGCCGCACAACGGTCCGCGTCACCGGGGATGACGACGCAACGGTCAACGTGGGGGTGGGGTGGCCGATGTCCGTACGATCCGGCCTGCGCGAGCTCGAACGGCTCGCCCGGCGGTTACCGGCCGGCGCCGAGCTGTACCGGCTGCGCCCGGACGGCCGCGTGCTGCTCGCGGACCGAACCGGGGCAAGGGAGTTGGGACCGTCCTCGCCGCACGGGGCGGGCGACGAGGAGCTGCTCCGGTTCATCGACGAGGGGCAGTTCGCCCACTACCTGGTCGGTGACGCCAAGACCTCGCCGGAGCGGCCGTCCAACGCCACCTACAAGCTCGGCATCGTCGCCCCGCGCAGCGCGTTCACCCCGCACGCGCACGGCGGCGAGCACCTGGTGCTCAGCCTCGGCCACGCCGCCTGCGGCCTGTACGACGCCGAGCGGCGCCGGACGGTGGACGTCCCGCTGACGCCCGGGCTGCTGATCCGGATCCCCGAGCTGATGCCGCACTCCTTCGCCAACCGGGGCCGCGATCCGCTCAACATCCTGGCCGCCAACACCGGTTACGGGATCGACCACGAGGACTACGCGATCACCGCCGCCGAGGCCGAGCGGCGGCAGGACACCGAACTCGCCGAGGCCCTGCGGGCGGTGGCGCGCGGCCAGCGGACCGGCGGGATCGGCGAGGTCGGCGTGCGGGAGCGGCTGGCGGCCCGGTTGCGGCGGCTCGCGGCGATACTGGAGGAGCCGGTCCGATGATCTGCCCGAACTGCACGAGGAACCTGCTCCAGCGTGAACGAGCGCGCCGGCGCTGCCACTTCTGCCGCAAGGAGTTCGCCCTCGACCCCAAGCGCGACGGCGTCGGGCTGCACGACGTACGGATCCGCAAGCTCACCGGGAAGCTCGGTGACGAGGGCCGGCTGACCGTCACCGGCGGGCAGTTGCGCTACGCCCTCCAGCAGCGCGGGCACCCGCCGCAGGCCTTCCGGGGCGACCGGGGCAGCGCGTGCTCCCTGATCGGGTTCGCGGTGGTCGCGAGCGTCGCCGCCATCGCGTTCCAGGGCTCCCTCGCCGTCGGGCTGGGGCTGGTCGTGCTCACCCTGATCGGCCTGGCCGTCCGCCAGTTGGTGCTGGCCTCCGTGCCCGCGCCGCCCGGCCCGGTCGAGGCCCGGTGGACCACCGACGGCTTCCGGATGACGGTGCTGGACCGCTGGCGGGCCGTCTACGGCGCGCTGCCGCCCGGGCTGGTCGAGGACGAGCTGGTCCGGCCCGGACCGCCGCCCGCCGAGCCCGCGTTCGCGCTGCTCTGCCCCGACCCGACGGTGCGCGCGTTCCTGCACGTCAACCGCTATCCCGAGCGGCACCGCGCGCTGCTCGTCGGCGAACTGCGCGCCGTCCCGGCCGGCCTGCCGCTGGTGGTGCTGCACAACGCCTCGCCGCGGGGCTGCCTGCTGGCCGCCGAGGCGCGGGCCGCCCGGCCCGGCCTACGGGTGCTGGACGCCGGGCTGTCGGTGCGTGCGGTGCTGGTCGACCAGGCCAAGTACGTGCTGCTGCGCGAGGACCCGGACCGGGCCGAGGAGTGGCGGCCGCGGCTGGCACGGGAGCTGCCCGGGCTGTCGGCGAGCCAGCGCGAGTGGTTCGCCGAGGGCTGGTGGAGCCCGCTGGCGGCGCTGCCGCCGAAGCGGCTGATGGCGGTCGCCGACCAGGCCGCCGAGCGGATCACCGCGCCGGCCGCCGGGCCGGTCGCCGGACCGGTCGGCCTGCTGAAGTCCCCGGCGGCCGGACCGCACGGGCAGCCGGAGACCCCGGCCGAGACCCGCCGCCGGGCCCTCGCGCTCGGCTTCCTCAGCTGGCCCGAGGCCGGACCCACCCAGAAGGGCACCGGATGACCCCGCGACCGCTCCGTCCGCTCCGTCCGCTGCTGGACGGCGCGCTGACCGTCGCCGCCGACCGGGCCGGGGCGCCCGGCGGACTGCGGTACACCGAGCGGCAGTTGTACTACGAGCTGTGCCGGGTGCTCCAGCCGCTGCACGCCGGGCCGCGCCGGATCCCGTACACGCTGGCCCCGCCGGTCCGCTACGCCCGGTTCGCCGCCGCGCTCGCCGACCGGCGGGACGGGCTGCCCGGGCTGCTGCCGCCCGCGCCGTCGAGCGCCCCTACCGTCCCCCTGGCCGCGTCGGCGGCCGAGGCGCACGACCTCTACGACTACGGGCTGCCCCGGCTGCTGGTCTGCCAGAGCCGGGAGATCACCCGGATGCTGCTCGCCAACGACCTCCACCTGGAGGCCGCCTGCCCGATCGTCGCCGCCGGGCAACTGCCGCTCGACGCCCGGCTGGTGGCGGCCCTGGAACGGGCCGGCGGGGCCGTCGTGCACGTGCTGCACGACGCCAGCCCCAGCGGACTCGACTGCTTCGAACGGATCCGGACCGAGCACGCCCCGGCCGGCGTCCGGGTCCGCTCGATGGGCCTGGTCCCCCGGCACGCCGGCACCCTGCACCTCACCTCCGGACGCGGCCCGCACCGCTACCGGGGCCCGCTGCCCGCCGGGCTGCGCCCCGAGGAGCGGGCCTGGCTGGGCAGCGGCCGCACCATCGAGCTGGCCGCCGTCGCCCCGGCCCGGCTGCTGCACACCGTGATCCGGCAGGTCCGGGGCACCGCCGCCGGACCGCGCCGCGCCCCGCTGCGGCACCGTGTCCGGGCCGCCCGCACGGCCGGCTTCCTCAGCTGGCCGACCGCCTGACGGCCGGTCCGTCCCCGATCCCGAGCCCGAGCCCGATCCGACCCGACGTGTGAGGACCCCGCGACGATGACCGACCCACGCCACCTCGGCTACCGCGACGAACTCCTCGCCGACGGCCAGGTCCACCGCCGCTACGAGGACGGCCGCAGCGAGTGGCGCCGACGCGGCGCCGACCGGCTCGTCCACTGGCACGACAGCCTCGGCCGCTCCGGCACCGACGAGCCGCTCGGCCGCGACCTGGTGAAACGCCGGCGCGCCGACGGCACCACCGAGTACGGCCGCGACATCGGCTACGGACGCACCGTCTGGGCCGGCGGGCTGGTCACCCTCAACCGCACCTCGTTCGGCGGCCGGCTCGGCGTGGTGGTCGGCGCCCTCGGCGTGGCCGGCCTGGCCGCCGTCACCGCCGCCCAGCTGCCGCCGGCCGAGCTCAGCGAGGCCGAGGAGGAGGCGCTGCGCGAGGAGTCCCGGCGGCAGGCCGCCGCCGACTCCTCGGGGTCCTCGGGGTCCTCGGATTCGTCGTCGTCCTCCGACGACGGCGGCAGCGACGACGGCGACGGCGGGTTCGACGGCGACTGGAGCGACTCCGACGACGGCTGGGACGGCGACGACTTCGGCTGAGCCGGCCCGCGCCCCGCACCGACGCACCCCCGGACGAAAGGCACCGCTCCCCCATGCCCCGCTGCTGCGCCGTGGCCGGCCCCGACACCAACCGGGCCCGCGCCCACCTCGCCGCGCTCACCGGCACCGCCCGGCCGGGCGGCGCCCCGGCCGCGCTCCTCGACGCCGAACCCGGCTTCGCCACCGGCCCGTTCACCCTCTCCACCGATTCCCGGAGCGCCACCGAGACCGGGGCGGTCGGGGATGCCACCGAGGCCGGCAGCGTCACCGCCGTCGGCGAGGTCACCCTGCACAACCGGCCCGAGCTGCTCGCCGCCCTCGCCACCGCCGGCCACCCGGCACCCGCCGGCTGCCCGGACGGCGAGCTCCTGCTGCGGCTCTGGCACCGGCTCGGCGCGGACGGCGTCCGGCAGGCCGACGGGATGTTCGCGCTCGCCGTCGTCGACGGCCCCGACCTCGTCCTGATCCGCGACCACACCGGCACCCGCACCCTCTTCTACGCCCGCGCCGACGGCTGCTGGGCCGCGTCCACCTCGCTGCGCGCCCTGCGCCGCTGGCCCGCGCTCGGCACCGGGCTCGACCTGGCCGCCGTCCGCTCCTTCCTCACCTTCGCCTACCTGCCCGGCGAGGAGACCCTGCTGCGCGGCGTCCAGGAGGCCCTGCCCGGACGGATCCTGCGGCTCGCCCCCGACGGCACGGCGCGGCCGGAACCGTACTGGGAACCGGCCGAGCGGCTCCCCGACGGCGACCCGCTGCCGCCCTCCGGGTACGCCCGGGACCTGCGCGCGCTGCTGGAGCGGGCCACCGCGCGGCGGCTGCCCACCGGCGGGCCGGTCGCGGTGCTGCTGTCCGGCGGCGTCGACAGCTCGCTGGTCACCGCGCTCGCCGCCCGCCTGCACGACCACCCCGTGCACACCTACTCGATCAGCTTCGGCGACGAACTCCCCAACGAGCTCGGCTACTCCGGCCTGGTCGCGAGCCACTGCGGCACCCGGCACCGGATCCTCACCGTCTCCGGCGCCGAGGTCGCCGCCCGGCTCGCCGACACCGTCGCCCTGCTCGACAGCCCGGTCGGCGACCCGCTGACCGTCCCCAACCTGATGCTCGCCGAGGCCGTCGCCGGCGACGACATCACCGTCTCGCTCAACGGCGAGGGCGGGGACCCGGTGTTCGGCGGCCCGAAGAACCTGCCGATGCTCGTCCACGAGATGCACCGCGACGACCCGGGCCCCGACGTCCGGGCCGAGGCCTACCTGCGGTCCTACCGCAAGTGCTACGAGGACCTGCCCCGGCTGCTCACCCCCGACGCGCTGCGGGCGCTGGCCGGCGCGCCCGAACCGCGCCGCTTCGTCGCCCCCTACCTGACCCCCGGGCCGATGCACACCCTGCTCAACCAGCTGCTCCACTGCAACCTGCGGACCAAGGGCGCCCACCACATCCTCACCAAGGTCGAACGGCTCACCGCCTCGCGCGGCGTGCAGGGCCGCTCACCGCTCTTCGACCGGCAGGTCGTCGACCACGCCTTCGCCACCCCGCCGACCCTCAAACTCCGCGGCACGGTGGAGAAGTGGGTACTCAAGGAGGCGGTCCGCGACCTGCTGCCGGCGGCCGTCGTCGACCGGCCGAAGAGCGGCATGCGGGTGCCGGTCCAGCAGTGGCTGAACGGGCCGCTGCGCGACCTCTCCGGCGAGCTGCTGCTCGGCCGCACCGCCCGCGAACGCGGCCTCGTCCGGCCCGACACCATCCGCACCTGGATGCGCCGCGAGGGCACCCTGCTGCCGCGCCAGGGCGGCAAGCTCTGGCTGGTGCTCACCCTCGAACTCTGGCTGCGCGCCTACGACCTTTGAACCGCCCCGCCCGCTGACCCGTCCCGGCCCGGGAGGCCCCGCCATGGCACCG
Source organism: Kitasatospora sp. NPDC093806 (assembly GCF_040683335.1). NCBI lineage: Bacteria > Bacillati > Actinomycetota > Actinomycetes > Kitasatosporales > Streptomycetaceae > Kitasatospora > Kitasatospora sp. NPDC093806. The sequence goes on along the minus strand of NZ_JBFBDO010000088.1, from coordinate 150 downwards.
TCCACCGACCAGTCCACCGACCAGTCCACCGACCAGCCCGCCCCCGTCCTGCACCTCACCGACCCGCGCACCGGCCACACCCGCGGCACCCTCGTCCCGGCCCGCGCCGGGCAGGTCGCCGACACCGTCGCCCGCGCCCGGGCCGCCGCG
>NZ_JBFBDO010000087.1:0-35437 GCF_040683335.1 Kitasatospora sp. NPDC093806 | reverse complement strand
GAACCGTCGGCCGGCCGGCCGAGTTGGTAGGCGGCGATCCGCCCGGGCAGCGGGCCCAGCGCGGCCAGCCGGTTGCGCAGCTCCGGCTCGCAGCTGTCCGCCGCCCAGCCGAGGACGGCCTCCGCCCGCACGCCCGTGTCGACCCTCGTCACTTCGCCCCCCGCAGTCCCGTCCTCCCCCGGTTCTACCGCACCGGGCCGGATCACGGGGGGTTCTCGGGGTGGCCGTCGTGGGCCGCTCCTCGGCGGCGTTTCCGGGGGAGGGGCCGGAGTGTTCGGCCGGATGGGCGGATCTCGAACGGCTGTGCGCATTCGGTGGGACGAGTGGGACGTCGGTGGGCGCTTCGGTGGGGAGAGGGGTCGGGGGCCGACGGGTGTGCGAACAGTCGGGTCATCGGGCCGTTTTGGAGCGCGTTCGGGGCCGCGCGCCGGTGTTCGGGGGCTCGCGCCGGTGTGTGCCGATAACCGGAAGCGCCAGTTCAAACACGACTCGTCCGAACGTTCACCCTTTCGAGTGCACAGGATCATGCGAAGCGGCCCGGAGCGTTCCGCCCCGCCTACGGTTGGGCAGCAAGCGAGACGGGGCCGCGGCATGCGGAGTTCCCCTTCTTTCGGGACGAGGCGCCGACCCGTCACACCGTGTCCCCTTCACAGAGGAAGGTTCTCCCATGCCCGTGGCCACGAGCAGCGAGACACCGCGACCGTCGCACCACCCGCTGTCCGGCCGCACCGGGGCGGTGCGGTCATGAGCGGGTCGGCCCTGGAGCAGATCCTCCGCGGACCGAGCGGCCTGGGGACGTCGGGACTGAACCTGGTGCCACGTCAGGAAGCCTCGGGAGAAACGGAGTTGCCCTCCGGCAAGCCCAAGTCCGGCGACCCGATCCCCGGCCTGTACTTCCACCCGGTGCCCGAGCCGGACCCGGTGCGGGTGGCGGAGGTCGGCCGGCGGATCAAACTGTGGGCCGAGGAGGAGGTCCAGCTCTACCCGGAGGACCTGGAGGGCCAGTTCGACGGCTTCTCGGTGGGCAAGTACATGGTGGCCTGCCACCCGGACGCGCCGAGCATCGACCACCTGATGCTCGCCACCCGGCTGATGGTCGCCGAGAACGCCGTCGACGACTACTACTGCGAGGACCTCGGCGGCTCGCCGATCGGCCTCGGCAGCCGGCTGCTGCTCGCCCACACCGCGCTCGACCCGGTGCACACCACCCGCGAGTACCAGGCGGACTGGGTGGAGTCGTTGGGCTCGGACGCCCCCCGGCGGGCCTACCGCTCGGCGATGGAGTACTTCAACGCGGCCGCCAGCCCGTCCCAGTCGGACCGGTTCCGGCACGACATGGCGCGCCTGCACCTCGGGTACCTCGCCGAGGCCGCCTGGGCCCAGGAGGAGCACATCCCGGAGGTGTGGGAGTACCTGTCGATGCGTCAGTTCAACAACTTCCGCCCCTGCCCGACGATCACCGACACCGTCGGCGGTTACGAGCTGCCGGCCGACCTGCACAACCGGCCGGCCATGCAGCGGGTCATCTCGCTCGCCTCCAACGCCAGCACCATCGTCAACGACCTGTACTCGTACACCAAGGAACTCGCCACGCCCGGAGTGCACTTGAACCTCCCCGTGGTGATCTCCGAGCGCGAGGGCGCCAGCGTCCGCGACGGCTACCTGAAGGCCGTCGAGGTGCACAACGAACTCATGCACGCCTTCGAGGCGGAGTCGGCCGCGCTGGTCGCCGACTGCCCCGTCCCGGTCGTGGTGCGGTTCCTGCGCGGCGTCGCCGCGTGGGTCGACGGCAACCACTACTGGCACCAGACCAACACCTACCGCTACAGCCTGCCCGACTTCTGGTAACCAAGGAGCTGACCCATGTCCATCACCGACGCCACCCCCGTGAACGACACCACCATCCCCGGGCCGGCCACGCCCTACCAGGGCGACATCGCCCGCTACTGGGACCATGAGGCCCGGCCGGTCAACCTGCGCCTCGGCGACGTCGACGGCCTCTACCACCACCACTACGGCATCGGCCCGGTCGACCAGTCCGCGATCGGCGACCCGGACGACAGCGAGCGCGAGAAGAAGGTCATCACCGAGCTGCACCGGCTGGAGTCCGCGCAGGCCGAGGTGCTGCTGGACCACCTCGGCGACGTCCGGCCCGAGCACACCCTGGTCGACGCCGGCTGCGGCCGCGGCGGCTCCAGCGTGATGGCCCACCAGCGCTTCGGCTGCAAGGTCGAGGGCGTCACCCTGTCCGCCAAGCAGGCCGAGTTCGGCAACCGGCGGGCCAAGGAGCTGGGCATCGACGACTTCGTCCGCGCCCAGGTCTGCAACATGCTGGACATGCCGTTCGCCAACGGCTCGGTGCGGTCCTCCTGGAACAACGAGTCCAGCATGTACGTCGACCTGCACGACCTCTTCGCCGAGCACTCCCGGATCCTGGAGGTCGGCGGCCGGTACGTGACCATCACCGGCTGCTGGAACCCGATCTACGGCCAGCCGTCGAAGTGGGTGTCGCAGATCAACGCGCACTTCGAGTGCAACATCCACTCCCGCCGCGAGTACCTGCGGGCGATGGCCGACAACCGGCTGGTGCCGAACGCGGTGATCGACCTGACCCCCGACACCCTGCCGTACTGGGAGCTGCGGGCCACCGCGCCGTCCCTGGTGACGGGCATCGAGGAGGCCTTCATCAACTCCTACAAGGACGGCTCGTTCCAGTACCTGCTGATCGCGGCCGACCGGGTCTGACCACCGGCGGACCAGTAGCGCGGTAGCGCGCATTCACGGCGAGGACCCGGCCCGGCCGCACGGCGGCGAGGCCGGGTCCTCGCCGTGTTTGTCGTGTACGCGGGGTGGGATCCGGTGGCAGGGCTGGCCGACGGACCGTCGGAGGGACGTGATATGCAGTGCATCCGAGTGGTCACCGTGGGGCCATACGAACGATGCCGATGACCGAACCGGTCGACGAGGTCTCAGGGGGGCCGCAGCATGTCCTTTTTCCGACGCCGAGCCGGCGAGGACGCCCAGGCGGGCGAGCGCGGCCGTCGGGCCTTCGGCTTCGGGCGGAAGGCGCCGCGCGCCCTTCCCCCCGTGCTCGACCTCTCGCACGGCGACGCGGAACTGCGCGAGCTGCGCGCCCTCGCCGACGCCGGCGACTGGGCCGCGCTCGGCCCCGCCCTCGCCGCCGTCCCCGACCAGGCCGAGCTGACCTGGCTGCTGCACCGGATCTCCGACGTCGAGGGCATCGAGGGCTGGCTCGCCGAGACCGTCGCCGAGCGGCCCGAGGACACCCTCGCCCTGCTGCTCTCCGGCGCCCGGCAGATCGCCTGGGCCTGGGAGGCCCGCACCGGCCAGCGCGCCCAGTACGTCACCGACGAGCAGTGGCAGCTCTTCCACGAGCGGCTCGACACCGCCGAGGAGCAGCTGTTCGAGGTCGCCGAACGCGAACCGTCCTGGCTCGGCCCCTGGTTCTTCCTGCAGATCGCCGCCCGCGGCGCCTCGCTCGGCCGCTCCGTCGCCGGCACCCGGTTCGAGGCCGCGCTCCGCCGCGACCCCGCCCACCTCGCCTCCCACCAGCAGCGCCTCCAGCAGCTCTGCGCCAAGTGGGGCGGCTCGCACGAGGAGATGCACGCCTTCGCCCGGACGTCGATGCTGGCCGCCCCCGAGGGCAGCCCGCTCGGCGAGCTGGTCGCCCTCGCCCACCTGGAACAGTGGCTCGACCTGCCCGACGGCGAGGACCACGCCTACCTGACCGGCCCCGCCGTGCGCGCCGGGCTGCGCGAGGCGGCCCTGCGCTCCGTACTGCACCCCGGCTACCGGCGCCGCCGCGACTGGCGGGCCACCCACAACGCCTTCGCCATGGTCCTCTCGCTCGCCGACGAGCGCGAGCTCGCCCACGCGGTGTTCGCGACCCTCGACGACGTCGTCACCGACTGGCCCTGGTACTACCTGGGCGGCGACGAGGCCGAGAACTTCCGCGCCCACCGCGACCGCTGCGCCGCGCGCTAGCCGAGCCCCGGCCACCGCCGTCCCGCACCCTCCGCGCGCCCCGGCCGGTCCGCGCGCGCCCACCAGCCCAACGCCCTTGCGATCGAAAGAGCCACCGGTGTCCCCATCCGAGAACCAGCCGAGCGCGCACACCTTCCAGGTCGACCTGCGCGGCCTGGTCGACCTGCTCTCCCACCACCTCTACTCCAGCCCCCGCGTCTACCTGCGCGAACTGCTGCAGAACGCGGTCGACGCGATCTCCGCCCGGCAGGCCCTCGACCCGGCCGCGCCCGCCGCGATCACCGTCCACGCCGCCGACGACCTCACCGTCACCGACACCGGCATCGGCCTCACCGAGCAGGACGTCCACACCTTCCTCGCCACCATCGGCCGCAGCTCCAAGCGCGACGCCGACGGCCGCCTCGACGGCGCCGGGCTCGCCCGCGCCCGCGGCGACTTCATCGGCCAGTTCGGCATCGGCCTGCTCGCCTGCTTCGTCGTCGCCGACGAGATCACCGTCCTCACCCGCTCCGCCGCCACCCCCGACGCCCCCGCCATCGAGTGGCGCGGCGGCTCCGACGGCCGCTACACCATCCGCACCCTGCCCGCCTCCGCCAAGCCCGAGCCCGGCACCACCGTCCGGCTCTCGCCGCGCTCCGACGCCGCCGAGTGGACCCGCGCCGACCGGGTCCGCGCGCTCGCCCGCGAGTTCGGCAGCCTGCTGCGCCACGAGGTCACCGTGGTCGACGGCCGCGGCGACGCCACCCGGGTCAACCACACCCCGCCGTGGGCCGAGCAGCACGGCTCCCCGCTGGCCCGCCGCGAGGCGCTGGCCGCGTACTGCCGCACCACCTTCGACTTCACCCCGCTCGACACCATCGAGCTGGACCTGCCGCTGGTCGGCCTGCGCGGCGTCGCCTACGTGCTGCCGGACGCCGTCCCGCCGTCCCGCCGGGCCGGGCACCGGGTGCACCTCAAGGGCATGCTGCTCTCCGACCACGCCGACGAACTCCTGCCCGACTGGGCGTTCTTCGTCCGCTGCGTGGTCGACACCGACGGCCTGCGGCCGACCGCCTCCCGCGAGGGCCTGTACGCGGACGAGACGCTCGCCGCCGTCCGCGACGCGCTCGGCGCCCGGATCCGCGACTGGCTCACCGGGCTCTCCGCCAGCGACCCGGCGCTGCTCCACCGGTTCATCTCGGTGCACCACCTGGCCGTCAAGGAACTCGCCCGCTACGACGACGAGTTGCTGCGGATGCTGCTGCCCTGGCTGCCGTTCGAGACCACCGACGGCAACGTCACCCTGGACGAGTTCGCCCGCACCCACCCGGTCGTCCTGGTCACCCGCACCGTCGAGGAGTTCCGCCAGGTCGCCCCGATCGCCGGCGCCGCCGGGCTGGGCGTCGTCAACGGCGGCTACACCTACGACCGCGACCTGGTCCACCGGCTGCCCGAGATCCGCCCCGGCACCTCCGTCGCCGACCTCGACCCGAGCACCGTCACCGCGCACCTCGACACCGTCGACCCCGCCGCCGAACTCGCCGCCTCCGCCTTCCTCGCCATCGCCCGCGAGGTGGTCGGCCGGTTCGACTGCGACGTCGCCCTGCGCAGCTTCCACCCGACCAGCGCGCCCGCCCTGCTGCTCGACAACCGGGAGGCCCGGCACGAGCGCAGCCGCGCCCAACTCGCCGACGAGGCCGACGGATTGTGGGCCGACATCCTCGGCTCGCTGCGCTCCGAGGTGCCCCGGGCCCAGCTCGTCCTCAACCACCTCAACCCGCTGGTCCGCCGGGCGGCCACGATCGGCGACCGCGAACTCGCCGTCACCGCCGTGGAGACGCTCTACGGGCAGGCCGTGCTGCTCACCCGCCGGCCGCTCACCTCCAGCGAGAGCGCCCTGCTCAACCGCTCGTTCATCAGCCTGCTCGACCACGCCATGCTCGGCCACGAGGCGGCCGGCGCCGGTGGTGCCGACTCGCCGAAGGAGGCCTGATGCTGGACACCATCGAGGCGGTGATGGCCGGGCTGCGCGAGAACGACGCCCGCCCCTACGGCCGGCACCGCACCGTCACGGCCGAGGAACTCGTCGACGCCGCCGAGCAGTTCGACGACACCGGGGTGCGCTCCATGGCGCTCCTCGAACTGATGGAGGCCTACGAGTACGACGGCGAGAAGAGCAAGGCGCCCGTCGTCTTCGCCCGCGTCCTCAAGCTCTGGGACAAGGACCCGGACGGCTTCGGCGAGTGGTCGCGCCAGCAGGTGTTCTGGCGGTTCAAGTGGGTCGCCACCGCGCTGCTCGGCACCCCCGACGTGCCGCTCACCGCGATCCGCCGCTGGCACAAGGAGATGCACGACCGCTACCGCGCCGCCGGACACGGCCTCCAGCCGTACTACGCCCAGCGCTTCCACCTCGCCGCGCACACCGGCGAGGACGTCCAGGACGCCTACGAGCTGTGGGCCGGGCGGCCGCGCACCGAGATGAGCGATTGCCCCGCCTGCGAGATCCGCGCCCGGGCCGGCCACCACCTGCGGGGCGGCGACGACGCGGGCGCCCTGGAGGCCTGGCGTCCGGTGCTGAGCGGTGAGAGCACCTGCGCCGAGGAGCCCTACGTCAGCCACGCGCACGCGCTGCTGCCGCTGCTGCGCGAGGGCCGGCTGGACGAGGCCCGCTCCAGCCACCTGGTCGGCTACCGCTTCGCCCGCGGCAAGAGCGGGCTGGTGCGCGCCGTCGGCCTGCACATCGAGTTCTGCGCGCTCTCCGGCAACGAACCGCGCGGCCTGGAGATCCTCGCCGAGAACCGCGACCTGTTCGGCGTCACCGGCGACCCGGCCGGCCTGCTCGACTTCCTGACCGGCGTCGAGGTGCTGATCGCCGGCCTCGCCCGGGCCGGCCACGGCGCGGTCACGGTCAGCGGCCCGCCCGGCGCGAGCTGGACCGTCGACACCCTCCTCGCCCACCTGCGCACCGAGGCCGACGCGCTGGCCGCCCGCTTCGACGCCCGCAACGGCACCGACGCGGTCGGCGCCCGCCGCCGCGCCCGGCTGGACCGCCGGCCGCTGCTCGCCGAGCCGCTCGCGCTCGGCGTGCGGGCCGCCGCCGCGCCGGAGCTGGCCGCCGTCCCGGTCGTCCCGGCGGTCCCGGCCCGCGAGGCCGAACCGGAGCCGGAGGACTTCACCGCCCTGGTGCTCCGCGCCCGCGAACTCCAGCTGGTCGGACACCCGGACGCCGAGCGGCTCTGGCGCCGGGTCGAGGAGCGGTTCGCCGCCGACGGCTACGCGCACGCCGAGGGTACGGCGGTCGGCACCGCCGGGCGGCTGCGCGCGGAGCTCGCCGAGCGGCGGGCGCACGGGGCGCTGGACCGGGAGGAGTGGGCGGAGGGCGCCGCCGGGCTGCTGGCCGCCGGCGAGCTCTACGAGCGGGAGGGGCTGACCGGGCGCGCCCTGGTGGTCCGGGCCCGCGCGGTGGTCGCGGGCCTCGCCCGGGACGAGGACGAGGACGCGGAGCCGGCGGAGGGCACGGCGGACGCTTCGGCCGGTGCGGACGCGGTCGCCGACGGGGAGGGCGCCGACGGGGAGGGCGCCGACGGGGAGGTCGCCGGGGCGCCGAAGGTGGACTGGGCGGCCCTGGACGACATGCTCGCCCGGGCCGAGCAGCTCGCCGCCGCGCCCGGCACGCCCGCCGACCCCGATGGCCCGGCCCTGGACGACGACGGCTACCTGGTCGTCCTCCAGTGCCGCGCCTACGCCGCCCGCCAGGAGCTGGCCCGGGTGCTGCCCGAGCCGCCCGCCGAACCGCCCGCCGAGGAGGCCGGGCGCTTCGCCGCGGCCGTCACCGCCTATCGCGAGGCCGCCGCCGCGCGCGGCTCGGTCCGACGGCTGGCGGTCGCCCGCCAGTACACCGCCGACATCGCCGCCCGGCAGGGCCGGTTCGCCGAGGCCAAGGCCGAACTGCGCTCCGTGGTCGCAGAGTTGGAGGAGGCCGGGCAGCCCTGGCACACCCCGCGGGCGTACGCGCTGCTCGGCCAGGTGCTGCTGCAGGGCGGCGAGCAGGCGGAGGCCGTCGAGGTGTTCCACCGCGCCCTCGCGGCGGCCGCCCGCTGGGCCGACGACTCCTACCCGTTCGCGGCGACGTACCTGATGGCGGGCCACGCCAGCGCCCACGTCGGCGACACGGGGGCCGCGATCCGGTCGCTCTCCGAGGCCGCCGCCCGGTTCGACCGGATGGGCCCGTCCGCCGTCGAGGACGCGGCCCGGACCAGGCTCCAGCTCGCCGACCTGCTGAGCGGCGCGGACCGGACCGCCGACGCGGTGGCCGTCCTGGAGTCGGTGCTGGCCGAGACGAACGGCACGGCCGGTCCGACCGGTGGCGGCCCGGACCGGCGGCTGTTCGCCCAGGCCCGGCTCGACCTCGCCCGCGGCCTCTACACGCTGGACGAGTACCGGGACGCCGCCGAGGAGTACCTGCGGCTGGCCGCCGCCCTGGAGGACTGGAAGGAGGACCTCCACCTGCGCACCATGGTCGCGGCGGAGGCGGCCGTCGCGCTCGCCCACGCCGACCGCTGGGACGCCGCGCACGCCGCCCGCACCCGGGCGCTCGCCGCGCACGAGCAGTGGCCGCAGCCCGGCCCGGTCGCCGCCATGCTGCGTCAGCTCGCCCGGCTCGCCGTGCAGACCGAGGGTCCGGACGGCCTGGAGTCGGCGCTCGCCCGGCTGGTCGAGGCGGACGCGGTGTGGGAGCGGGTCGAGCGCGAGGACCCGGAGGCCGTGACCTGGTACCCGCGCGGCGCGGCCCACTACGAGCGGGCCCGCGCCTACGCGGTGGCGGGCCGCCACGAGGAGGCGCTGGCCGAGGCCGACCGCGCGATCACCACCTACGAGGTGGGCGGCGAGCAGGCCGAGACCCCGCGCGCCGAGGCCGTCCGGCTGGCCGCGCTGATCGAGGGCACCGACCTCGGCCGCCGGGAGGCGGCCCGGGAGCGGCTCGCCGCGGCGGCCGAGCGCTGCCGCCGGCACGGTCTGGACGAGGCGGCGGAGATCCTGTCCGACCTGCGCGAACGCCTGGCCGACTGAGGCCGGGCGCGCCGATCGGGCGCCGTCCGTTCGGCCGGACGGCGTCGGCCGGCACCCGTCGATCGGACGACGCCCGCCCCCGGGACCGCACCCCGGGGGCGGGAGATCGGGGTTCAGCAGGGCCCGTCGTCCGACCAGACGCCCCACTGGCCGCTCGCGGCCGGGTTCTCGTTCAGCGTCCACCACTTGGCGTGGTACTTGTGGCCCTGGTACGAGACCTTGGCGCCCGCGGTGTACACCTGGGTGGCGCTCCACGGCGGGTCGACGCAGGTGCCCGGGCTGGTCGGCGGGCTGGTCGGCGGCGTCGTGGGCGGCGTGGTCGGGGGAGTGGTCGGCGGCGTGGCGCCGGCGAACCGCACGGTGTACCGGGTGAAGTCCCAGTCGCTCTGCGCCACGCTGGAGCAGGAGCCGGAGAGCCCCGGGTCGACCGGCCCCGGGCACTGCCGGTCCCGGTTCACCGACCAGTACGTGTACCGGGCGAGCTTGTGCGCGAGCGCGAAGTCCAGCACCGCCTGGAAGTCCGCCTGCCGGAAGTACTCGGCGACGTCGGTGCGGCCGTTCATCAGCGACACGCCCTCGTGCGCGTAGGCGTCCGCCTCGGACCAGCCGAAGGTGGTCCGCAGGATCTGGTTGAACTTCACCAGCGCGTCGGTCTGCGCGGCCGCGCCGTTGAAGCCGCCGTCGAACGGCATGATCGAGTAGTTGTCGGGCGTGAACCCCTGCGCCTTGGCCTCGTTGAGCATCTGCTGGCCGAACCAGCCGGTGCCCGCGTTGGTGCCGGCCGTGGTGATCGAGACGTACAGGCCCGGGTTGTCCCGCTGGAGGATGCGCGCGGCGCCGATCTCGTTGCGGATCGCGGCGGCGTTCTCGTACTCCGGCTCCTCCAGGTCGAAGTCGATCGCCTTCAGCTGGTACTTGGTGACGACCTTCTGGTAGCCGGCCGCGGTCGCCTCCGGGGTCCCGCAGGTCTGGCCGAGCTTGGTGCCGCCGTAGCCGCCGACCGAGACCGAGACGTCGCCGCCCTTGGCCCGGACGGTCCGGATGACGGCGGGCATGGTGGTGTCGGTGTCGATCGGCGAGGTCCCGCCCCAGGCCGGGCTGCAGCCGCCCTTGTCCAGGATGAAGGCGAGCTGGAAGGCCTTCTGGCCGGTGGCGTCCATCACCGTGGCGACGTCCGGCGGACTGTTGTCCTCGGGCATCAGATACGGCGCGGAGGCGTACCAGTTGCTGCCGATGCCGCCGTCGGTCGTGGTCGTGGTCGTGGCTGCGGTCGTGACGGTGGCGTGCGCGGCCACCGCGACGAGGCCGCCGGCCAGCAGCCCGAGCACCCCGGCCACGGCGGCGGAGCCCCGCCACCGGTGTGCTCCGCGGCGGCCCGGTCGCGGCTGCGGGGGCTTCGTCGGGTGTGGGGGATGAGCACGTTCCATCAAGTGCCTGCCTCTCCGGGAAACGGCGGAAAGCGGCCCACCCGCGTCCACGGTGGGGGAGACGCGCCGGGCGGCTCGCCCGCGGCGGGGCCGGGCCGCCGCGGGCCCTCACTGGTATAGACCTCTCATGAGGGGCCGTCAACCGCCCCGGAGGCTCCTCCGCGTGCGTCGTTTCTGCTCCGCGCGCGCCGGGGCACCCCCTACAGTTGGCGGGTGGCCGATGAGACGCGGAACAGGGTGGACGGACAGGTGCAGGCCGGTGCCATCGTGCAGGCCGGCTCCATCGGGGAGCTGCACATGCATCAGCCGGCGGCCGCGCCGGCCGCGGCGGTGCCCTGCCAGCTGCCCCCGGCCCTCGCGCACTTCGAGGACCGCACCGGGGAACGGGCCCGGGTGCTGGCGGCCGTCGCCGAGGGGCCGGGCGACGGCGGCGGACCGCTGGTCGTGGCGCTCAGCGGCATGGGCGGCATCGGCAAGACCGCGCTCGGCTTCGAACTCGCCCGCGCCCTGCTCGACCACTGCCCGGACGGCGTCCTCCACGTCGACCTCGACGACCTGCGGCGCGACGGCGCCGTGGAGACCGCCGACGCCCTCGGCGACCTGCTGACCGGGCTCGACCCGGACGCCCGGGCGGAGCAGGAGTTCCCCGCCCGGGTCCGCCAGTACTGGACCGCCACCCAGGGCCGGCGGCTGGTCGTCGTGGTCGACAACGCCCGCAGCGGCGCCGAACTGCGGCCCCTGCTGCCCGCCTCCGCCGCCAGCGTGGTCATCGTCGCCAGCCACGGCCCGCTGTACGACCTCGACGGCGTCCGCATGGTCGATCTGCCGCTCGGCCCGCTCGCCCCCGAGGACGCCGTCAACCTGCTGCGCCGCACCGTCGCCGACCCCCGGCTCGCCGACGACCCCGAAGCGGCCGCCGAACTCGCCCGCCGCTGCGCCGGTCTGCCCGCCGCGCTGTACGTGGCCGGGCGCTGGGTGCGCAGGCACCGGCGCCGCGAACTGCGCCGCCTGGTCGACGATCTGACCGCCGAACTGGACCGGGAGGGCCTGCCCGTGGTGGAGGCGGTGTGGGACGCGGCCTACGCGAGCCTCGGTCCGGAGGCGGCCCGGCTGTACCGGCTGCTGCCGCACCACCCCGCCCCCGTGGTCGGCGACCACGCGGCGGCCGCGCTGCTCGATGCCGACCCGGACCGGGCCGCCGACGCGCTGGACGAACTCGACGGCGCCGGACTGCTGGAGCGGCGGCCCGACGGCCTCGGGATGCACGCCCTGCTGCGCGGCCACGCGCTGCGCCGGGCCGGGCAGCCCGGGGGAGCCGGTGAGCAGGCCGCCGAGGCCGCCGGGGCCCGTCGGCGGCTGGTGCGGTGGTACCGGCGGCAGGCCGGCCGGGCCGACCTGGTCGCGGCCGGCCCCCGGCTGACCGTCTCCGCGCCCGCCGCCGAGGCGCCCGCCCCCGCCGGGGTGCCGGACCTCGACTTCCCCGACGCCCGCTCGGCCCTGCGCTGGCTGGAGCAGGAGCGACTCGCCCTCTACGGCTGTGTCCGGATCGCCGCCGAGGACGGGCTCGACGAGGAGGCGGTGGCGCTCTGCGAGGCGCTCTGGACGCACTTCCTCGACCACCGGCACTACGCCGACGTCACCGAGGCCTTCGAGCGCGGGGTCGCGGCGGCCGTCCGCGCCGAACGGCTCGCCGCGACCGTCCGGATGCGCTGCCAACTGGCCCGCCCGTTCTGGGAGCAGCGCCGCTACGAGGAGGCCGCCGAGGAGCTGCGGCTGGCCGTCAACGGCGCCCGGCTGCTCGGCGACTCGCCCGAGGAGCGCAAACTCCGGGCCTCCGCAGTCGAGTTCCGCGGCAAGCTCGCCTCGGTGCGCGGCGACCACGCGGCCGCCGTCCCGGACTTCGAGGCCGCGCGCGCCGAACACCGGGCGATCGGCAACGACTACGGCGTCATGCTGCAGACCTACCTGCTCGGCCGGGCGGCCGCCGCACTGGGTGAACTGCCGCACGCCGTCGACCTGTTGACCGAGGCGCACGAGGGCGCGACCGCGCTCGGCCGGGAGCGGATGATCGCCCGCACCGGCTTCGAGCTGGGCACCGTCCTGCGCGCGGCCGGACGGCGGGAGGAGGCCGTCCGGCTCTACCGGGCGGCCCTGGACGGCGCCCGCGCGCGACGCTCACCCGGGGACGAACTCCGGGTGCTGGAGGCACTGGTGGAGCTCAGCGAGGAGGCCGGCGAGGCCGAGACGGCGGCCCGCTACCGGGCGGCCGCCGAGGAACTGCGCGGCCCGGACGGAGGCGGCGCGCCGATCGTCTGACCCGGCCTCGTCGACCCGAGGTCGGGTCAGCGGTCCCCGCCGGGCGGGGTGCCGCAGCTCGGGCCGCCCGGGCCGTCGAACTGCACCGAGCTGAAGAAGTCCCGGTAGGCCGGGAAGAAGTCGCCCTTGCCGGTCGGGCCGGTGGAGGTGACGGCCGTGCAGCCGCTGTAGTCCCGGTCGGACCACAGGTGGATGGTCGAACCGGTCCGGTTCCAGTCCGACTCGGCCCGGTCGTCCATGCCGAGCGCGGCGAGGTCCGGGGCGCTCCGGTTCAGCCGGACGATGTCGCCGGTGCCGTCCAGGCCCGAGAACAGGCAGTAGAAACCGACGGGGCAGCGGTCGTAGCCGGTGGCGGCGTGGGCCGGGACGGTCACCGGCAGGGCGACGGCGCCCACGGCGGCCAGCGGCACGAGCAGGGACCGGAGGGTGCTGTTCATCGACTGGTGCTCCTTGAGGCGAGTGGTCACCGACCGCACTCGTCAACGAGCCGCACCCGTCGGCGTAACGGCCCGGTGAGCCTCAAATCCCCTGCTGGAGCTCGGAGTCGGCGGCCGGGGCGAGGTGGAAGCGGTAGGGCGTGTCGGCGGTGCGGCAGACCAGGGCCGCGGCCGGGAGGGGGCGTCCGGGGTGGGCGCCGAGCCAGGCGCGCACGGCGGACAGTACGACGGCCGGATCGGTGTACCGCACCCGGCCGTCCGCCCGGTGCGGTTCGATCCGGACGGTGAACGGCTCGCGGTCCGGGCGCCGGACCAGGCAGCGGGTCGGGGAGAGGACGGCGGCGGCCGTCCGGCAGCCCGGGTGCTCGGCGAGCGCCTCGGCGGTCCAGTCGGCGGCCGTCCGGTACTCGCGGTGCCAGCCGGCCGCGGCTTCCGGATCACCCGCCCGCCGGTAGAGCAGTGCGGCGCTCTGCGTCTGCCGGATCCCGGCGCGCCCGTACTCGGCGGCCAGGTGGTGGTAGGGCAGGTCGGTCCACGGCGGCAGCCGGTCGATCCGGACGCCGTCCTCGTCCACCCGGGTCAGGACGGCGAAGGCCGCCGGGGCGTCCGGCGCGGCGGGCGGTCCGGCCAGCGGGCGGGGCTGCGCCGGTCGCGGCGGCGGGACCAGGCCGAGCAGCTTGTACAGCTCCGGGCCGAGGGTCGCCAGCGCCTCCCCGGACCGGGCGAACGCGGCCTCGGCGAAGCGGCGGGTCCCGGCCGGGGCCGACCCGGTCGCGGCGAGGACGGCGGCCGCGTCCGCCCCGGACGGGTCCAGCCGGGGGACGGCCGCGAGCAGCCGGGCCATCGGACTGCCCGGCACCAGCTCCGGACCGCCGTCGCAGACCGCCAGCACCGGCCGGTCGAGCGCCGCCGCGTAGAGCGCGGTCGAGCCGTGGTCGGTGACCACCGCGTCGCCGGCCACCAGCAGCGCCGCCCACTGCTCGTACGGCCCGGCCAGCACCAGGCCCGCGTCCAGGGCGGGGCGCAGCTGCCGGGCCAGGTCGAAGGCGCCGGTGCGGCTGTACTCGTTGGGGTGCACGACGAGCGCCAACTGGTAGGCGTCGTACGGGAGTCGGCCGGCCAGCCGGGCGGGCAGGCCGGGCTGTCGGGCCAGCAGGGACTCCGGCCCCCAGGTGGAGGAGAGCACGACCAGCCGGCGCGCCCCGGTGCCGAGCGCCGCCCGGAAGGCCTCGCGCCGGTCGACCGAGACCAGGATCCGGTCGAGCGTCGGATCCCCGGCGACCAGGGCCGTGGCCCCGGCCGGCGGACACTGCGCGGCGAGCCGGGCCACCTGGTCGGGGTGGGCGAGGGCGTGCAGCGCGGCGACCGGGCGCTCGTCCTCGGCGGCGAGCAGGAAGGCCGGGTCGAGGCCGGACGGGAGGGCGGGCGAACCCTCGGCGGAGAGCGCCTTGTTGAACCCCGCGCCGTGCGGCAGCAGCACCTTGGGGCCGCGCAGCGCGCCGAGCTCACCCTTGGGGCTGGCGGTGAGGATCAGGTCGTGCCGGGTGGCCAGCGCCTCCGGCCAGGACAGGCAGCGCGCGCCCGAGGAGGCGACGGCGGCCAGCGCGTCCACGTCGAAGGCGGAGCCGGGGACGAGGGTGAAGCGGCAGCGGACCCGGGCATCGCCCTCGAAGACCGGCAGCAGGTCCAGCAGCCGGTGCAGCGCGGCGGCGGAGCGGACGGCGAACAGCACGTCGAGCGGCGCGTCGGGCGTCGTGTCGAGTGGCGCGTCGAGTGGCGTGTCGGGCGTCAGCACGGCATCCGCCGAGAGCCCGGCCCGCTGGCTGGCTGGCTGGCTGGCTGGCTGGCTGGCTGGCTGGCTGGCTGGCTGGCTGGCTGGCTGGCTGGCTGGCTGGGCGATCGTGGCGCCTATCACAGCTCAGCGCCCCCGGTCGAGGAGCGGCGAGCGGGTGCTCGGGTTCCTCGGGGCGGTGCTGGTGCGGGGGCATACGGGCGATGGTAACCGGCGGCACCCCGCCCCGGGCCGGAACGTCCGGGCCGCCGCCGCCCGGCTCCGCCACCGCTGCGCACCGCCCGCCCCCGTCGATCGATCCGATGATCCGTCAGTCGGCACCGAATCTACGGGACCGGGCCGGGCGGGGTGCCGCGCGGGTCGTCCGGTGGGCGGGGGAAAAGGGGAGCGCCCCGGTGCCGGGGGGATCGGCACCGGGGCGCGGTGACCCGGCCGGACGGCCGGGTGGTCGGTGAGGTGGTCGGTGAGGTGGTCGGTGAGGTGCTCGGTGTGTCAGGAGGCGGTGAGCCAGCCGGCCGGGCCGCCGACCTGGGACCAGGCCGTGCCGCCCGTCCACTGGAAGACGCCGCCGCGGTTCGGGCTCAGCCCGTAGACCCGGCCGGCCCCGTCGATGACGAACTCGGCGCCCGGGCCGCCGATCCGCGCCCAGGCGGACCCGTCGTAGCGGTAGACGTCGCCGCTGCTCGGGTTGGTGGCGAGGAGGGTGCCGCCGCCGCCCGCCACGATGGAGCCGGCCGGGCCGCCGACCTGGGTCCACGCCGTCCCGGAGCCGTTCCACCGGAAGACGCCGCTGCGGTCGGGGGTGAGCCCGTACACCCGGCCCCAGCTGTCGACCGCGAACTGGCTGCCCGGGCCGCCGATCCGCGCCCAGGAGCTGCCGTCGTAGCGGTAGACGTCGCCGCTGGAGGGGTTGGTGGCGACGAGGGTGTCGCCGCCCGCCACGATGGAGCCGGCCGGACCGCCGATCTGCCGCCAGGAGGTGCCGCCCGTCCACTGGAAGACGCCGCTGCCGTCGGGGCTGAGCCCGTAGACCCGGCCGGCCCCGTCCACGGCGAACTGGCGCCCGGGGCCACCGATCCGGGCCCAGGAGCTGCCGTCGTAGCGGTAGAGGTCACCGGTGCCCGGGTTGGTGGCGACCAGGATCCCGCCGCCGCTGACGATGGAGCTCGCCGGGCCGCCGATCTGCGCCCAGGAGGAGCCGTTCCACTGGAACACCGCGGTGTTGCCGGGGGAGAGCGCGGCGAGCAGCGGCCCGGCCGCGACGGCGGCGGGCGCGGCCGCGGCCGCGGTGTCGGCGGGGCCCTGGGCGAGGCCGGCGGCCTGGGCGGGGAGGGCGAGCAGGGTGCCGCCGAGGGCGGCGGCGAGGCCGGTCAGGAGGAGCCTGCGGGTCATGGCGCGGGGGTTCATCGGTGGTACCTGCCTTCGGGATGAGGTGCCGGTACGTACGAGGAGGGGAACGCGGCCCGTGCTGGACGGTGGCCGTGTGGCGCGGACATGTCATGGCTATCCTGGCCCGCGACCACCGGTCGTGTCGTACGACGAAATGCGGATTCCGCTGGGGCGGGTGCATGCGGTAGAACCCCCGCCCGCCGCTCACCGGCCGCCGCTCACCCCCTGCCGCCGCCCGGGGGTGCGGCCCGTAGCGCGTCCAGCAGGCCCGACACCGCCGGGGACCACGGCCGGCCCGCCGGTCCGCTGAGCGCGAGCGTGCGGTGCACGGCGGGCCGGACCGGGACGAGCACGCAGTCCGGCGGCAGCATCGGCTGCGCCAGCGCGGGCATCACCGACACGCCCACCCCCGCGTGCACCATGCCGATCAGCGTGTTGAGGTCCCGGATCCGGTGCCGGGGCGCGAACCGGACGCCCGCCCGCCGGTACGCCTCCCGGATGTGCCGCTCGCAGCCGCCCTCCGAGAGCAGGAAGTCGTCGTCCTCCAGGTCGGCCACGTCGACGGCCGGCTCGCCCGCCAGTGGATGGTCACGGCGCAGCAGCGCGTGCATCGAGTCCGAGCCGAGCGGGACCGCCCCGGGCGGCGGCGGGTCCGCGTCCACCAGGACCGCCGCGTCCACCGTGCCCGCCTCCAGCCAGACGGCCAGCTCGTCGTCCTCGCCCTCGAACACCCGGACCGTCAGCCGGGGGTGCTCGGTCCGCCAGTCGCGCAGCAGGCCGGGCAGCAGCCCCTGGCAGACGGTGGTCGGCGCGGCCAGCCGGACCGTCCCGGCCAGTCCGCCCGAGTGGCGGGCGGCGATGGTCCGCACCGCCGTCGCGGAGGCGACCGCCGTCCGGGCGTGCGGGAGGATCCGTTCGCCCAGCGGGGTCGGCCGGGCGGGCGTGCCGCGGTGCAGGACGGGCGCGCCCAGCGTCCGCTCCAGCGCCGCCACCGCGTGCGAGACCGCCGACTGGCTCACCCCCAGCTCGACCGCCGCCGAACCGAACCCGCCCGCGTCCGCCACCGCGACCAGCGCCCTGAGCTGGGCGAGGTTCACCTCCGAGGCCATGAGAGTTCCTCATCCATGCCGCACTACCACTTGTTGGACTCATGATCGGTCGCCCGGCCACCCTCTGTCCAAGCGGGGCTGCTCCGCTGTTCACGCAGGGGCATGAGACGGAGAGGCGGGTGGCCGGGATGGGACGGCGCTGGTGGCCGGGGTTCGTGGCGCTGTCGGCGATCTGGGGCGCGAGCTTCGCCCTGATCAAGGTGGCCGTCGACGCGGGCGTGCCGCCGCTCTGGGTGGCGGCCTGGCGCTGCCTGCTGGGCGCGGCCGCGCTCTGGGCGATCCTCGCCGTCCGCCGCGAGGCCGTCCCGCGCGACGCCGCCACCTGGGGGCACTCGGCCGTCGTCGCGGTGCTGCTGAACGCGGCGCCGTTCGCCCTGTTCTCCTACGGCGAGACGCGGGTCAGCTCGGTGCTGGCCGGGGTGCTGAACGCCACCACCCCGCTGTTCACCCTGCTCTTCACGGTCGCCACCGTCGCCGGGGAACGCCGCCCCGGCGCGCGCCGGCTGGCCGGGCTCGGCCTCGGCTTCGTCGGGGTGCTCACCGTCCTGGGCGTCTGGCGCGGGTCCCTTGCGGACGCCGGCGGCGCGGCGGGCGGGCTCGCCTGCCTGGCCGCCACCTGCTGCTACGGCGCCGGCTTCGCCTACCTGCGCCGCCATCTCGCCGGCCGCCCGCACTCGGCGACCGCCCTGTCCGCCGTCCAGATCACCTGCGGCGGCGCCGAACTCCTGCTGGTCGCCCCGCCGGTCGCCGGCGCCCCGCACTGGCCCGGCACCGGGGCCGCCGCCGCCCTGCTCGTCCTCGGCGCGCTGGGCACCGGGGTCGCCTACATCCTCAACCTCGGTCTGGTCCGCACCGCCGGCACCGCCGTGGCCGCCGCCGTCACCTACATCACGCCGCTCTGGTCGACGGCGCTCGGCGCGCTGCTGCTCGCCGAACCGGTCGGCTGGAACACCCTGGCCGGCGGCCTAGCGGTGATCGCCGCCGTCGCCCTCACCCGGCAGCCGTCCGCTCCCGCCGGGCCCGTCCGGAGCGTCCGTCGCAGCCGGAAGCGACGTCAGCAGGTCGGTTAGGGTGACCTGATGGGCACGGGGCAGGCAGGACGACGAACAGTGGAGGAGAGCGGCGAGGCAACGACCCCCGTCGCCGTCCAGGCCGCGCTGCGCGCCCGCCCGCTCCGCTTCCCGTTCACCCACCACACCCTGCGCTGCTGGGCCTACCTGCTCAGCGGCGCGGTGCTCACCCTGCTGGTGACGGTGCTGCTGATCACCCTCCTGCTGCTCGGCCTGCTGACCTCCCCGGCCGGGCTCGGCCTGCTCCTGCTGCTCGGCGTCGCCCTCGCCGGCCTCCCCGTCGGCGCCCTGGAACGCCGCCGGCTCCGGCTGGTCGAACCGCGCCCGATCGCCGGCCCGCACCGCGAACTCCCCGGCGCGGGCCGCCGCGCCCGGCTCCGCACCCGGCTGCGCGAACGCGCGACCTGGCGCGAACTCGCCCACACCGCACTGGTCGCCCCGCCGCTCGCCGCCGCCGGGCTGGGCCTCGCCGCCCTGCTGCTGTTCTCCGGGATGCTGGTCGTCAGCCCGGTCGTGGTCTGGGCGCTCGCCCCCGAGACCGTCATGCTGATCCCCGGCCACGCCGTCCGCGGACCGCTGCACGCCCTCCCGGCCACCGCCGTCGGCCTCGCCGGGCTCCTGCTCGCCGCCTACGCGGGCGCCCTGCTCACCACCGTCCACGTCCGGGCGGCCCGGCTGCTGCTCGGCCCGCGCGAGGAGGACCACGGGCGGCAGGTCCTCGAACTGACCCGCTCCCGGGCCCGACTGGTCGACGCCTTCGAGGCCGAACGCCGCCGCATCGAACGCGACCTGCACGACGGGGCGCAGCAACAGCTCGTCGCGCTCGCCATGACCCTCGGCCTCGCCGCCCACGAACTGCGCGAACGCGCCGCCCCCGACCCTTCCGGCCCCGGCCCCGAGCCCGACCCCGCGCTGGTGCTGGTCGACCGGGCCCGCGGCGAGGCCCGGCAGGCCCTCGAACAGCTGCGCGGCCTGGTCCGCGGCATCCACCCGCAGGTGCTCACCGACCACGGCCTGCCCGCCGCCGTCGCCGAGGTCGCGCTGCGCCACCCCGTCCCCGTCACGGTCGACCTCGACCTGCCCGGACGGCTGCCCGCACCCGTCGAGACCACCGCCTACTTCACCGTCACCGAGGCCCTCACCAACGCCGCCAAGCACAGCGGCGCCACCGCGATCACCGTCCACGGCCGGGTCGCCGACGGCCGGCTGGTGCTCCAGGTGACCGACGACGGCCGCGGCGGGGCCGACCCGGCCGCCGGGGCCGGACTCCAGGGACTGGCCGACCGGGTGGCGATCCTGAGAGGACGACTGATGGTGACCAGCCCGACCGGGGGGCCGACCAGGCTCCGACTGGAGGTGCCGTGCTCCGGCTAGTCATCGCCGAGGACGCCGTGCTGCTCCGGGCCGGCCTCGTCGAACTGCTCACCCGCGGCGGCCACCAGGTCGTCGCCGCCGTCGGCGACGCGGCCGCCCTCGCCGCCGCCGTGGACGCCGACCGGCCGGACGCCGTCGTCACCGACGTCCGGATGCCGCCCGGCTTCCGGGACGAGGGCCTGCGCGCCGCCCTCGACCTCCGCGCCCGCCACCCCGGCCTGCCCGTCCTCGTCCTCTCCCAGTACGTGGCCACCCCGTACGCCACCCGGCTGCTCGGCGCGGCCGGCGCGCAGCGGGCCGGACTCGGCTACCTGCTCAAGGACCGGGTCGGCGAGGTGTCCGACTTCCTGGACACGCTGCGCCGGGTGGCCGCCGGGGAGACCGTGATCGACCCGGAGGTGGTCCGGGTGCTGCTGCGGCAGCAGTCCGCCGACCGCCCGCTCGGCCGGCTCACCCCGCGCGAACGCGAGGTGCTGGGGTTGATGGCGGAGGGCCTCAACAACCAGGCCATCGGCGCCCGGCTGAGCATCACCGAGGCCTCGGTGGTCAAGCACTGCGGGAACATCTTCATGAAGCTCGACCTCGACCCCGCCGAGGGCAACCGCCGGGTCCTCGCCGTCCTCGCGCACCTGGCCGACCTCGCCGACCTGGGCGTCGACTGATCTCCGCGCCACGCGCGTTGTCAGTGGTGGGTCGTACGGTGCCGCCATGACGGAATTCGTACTCGTGGCAGGCGCCTGGCTCGGTTCGTGGGCGTGGGACGACGTGCTCCCCGACCTCCGGGCCGCCGGGCACGGCGTCCACCCGCTGACCCTCGCCGGCCTCGCCGAGCGCCGCGGTGCGCCCGCCGGGCAGCAGACCCACGTCCAGGACATCGTCGACCTGATCGAGGAGCGGGACCTGCGCGAGGTGGTCCTGGTCGGCCACAGCTACGCGGGCGTCCCGGTCGGCCAGGCCGCGGAGCGGATCGGCGACCGGCTGGCGCACGTCGTCTTCGTCGACGCCGTCATCCCGGTCGACGGGGAGGCCTTCGTCGGTGCCGGACCGTGGGGCAGGGAGGTGGCGGAGTCGATCGCCGCCAACGACGGCCACTGGCCCCCGCTCACCGCCGACGAGTTCGCCGGTCAGGGGCTCACCGACGAACAGATCGCCCGGATCGTCACCGGCGCCACCCCGCACCCCGGCGGCAGCCTCACCGAACCGGCCGCCCTGGCCGGCCCGCTCACCGACTTCCCCGCCACCTACCTCACCTGCCTGCTCGACAGCCCCGAGCCCCCGCCCGCCGCCGCCACCCTGCTCACCGGCCCCACCTGGCACCACGCCACCCTGGAGACCGGCCACTGGCCGATGTTCTCCCAGCCCCGCGACCTGGCCGCCGCCCTCCTGACCGCCGCCAAGCGCTGACCGTCGGCCTTCCTCCCTCCCGAAACCGGTTGCCGACCGGGCGGGAGGCCGACAGGGTGCCGTCATGACCGACGACATCGTCAGCTTCCTGCGGGCCAGGATCGAGGAGGACGCGGAGCTCGCACGGCACGCCTCCACGCGTGCCGTGCGCGAGGTGGCCGCGAAACGGCGCGTCCTCGCCAGACACGCCCTCAGCCCGGCCGCCGGCGACCCCGAACTGCCGTGGGAGGACCGCGACGACTGCCAGTACGACGGGGACGACTGGCCCTGCCCCGACCTCCTCGACCTGGCCTTCCCCTACGCGGATCACCCCGCCTTCCACCCCGCCTGGCTACCGGCCCGGTGAACCCTTGGACGGCTCCGGCCTCACCATGCCCCGTGCGGTGCGGGCCGTGCGGGGCCGGTCCCCGACGTCCTCGACCTGGCCTTTCCTTGCGCGGATCACCCCGGTTTCCTCGCTGGTCCGGTGAGCGCCCGGACGGCTCCGGCCTCACCGTGCCCCGTGCGGTGCGGGCCGTGCGGGGGAGTGGGGCGGTAGGGCGTCCGGGGCCGGTGCCTCCGCCGGGGTGAGGAGGGTGGCCAGGCGGGCGGCGGTGGTGTCCCAGGACCACTGCTCGCCGGCCCAGCGACGTCCGGCGGCGCCCATCCGGGCCCGTTCGGCGGCGGGGGCGCGCAGTATTAGGGTGAGCGCCTCGGCGACGGCGGCCGGGGCGCGGCCGTCGACCACGCTGCCGGTCACCCCGTCGAGGACGGTGTCCGGCGCGCCGCCCGAGCGGCCCGCGACGACCGGCAGGCCGGCGGCCGCCGCCTCCAGGAACACGATGCCGAGGCCCTCCGCCTCCAGCCCGGCCCGCCGGGTGCGGCACGGCATCGCGAAGACGTCGGCCGCCGCGTAGACGGCCGGGGTGTCCGCGTGTTCGCACCCGCCCGCGAACACCACCGCGTCGGGCTCGGTGTGCTGCCGGGCCAGCGCGCGCAGCCGCCGCTCGTCCGGACCCTGCCCGACCAGGACGAGCACCGTGCCGGGGACGGCCCGCCGGACCAGCGGGAGCGCGCGGATCAGGGTGTCCTGCCCCTTGCGCGGGACCAGCCGCGCCACGCAGAGGATCACGGGGGCCCGGTGGGGATCGGCCTCCCGCGGCCCCGGGCGGAACAACTTCGTGTCGACCCCCGGGGCGAGCCGCTCCAACCGGGCCGACGGGCCGAGCGCGGGGGCGATCCGGTCACGGGTGTAGGGGCCGAGGTAGGTGACGACGTCCACGCTGTCGCCGATCCGCCGCAGCAGACGCCGGGCGACGGGGGTGCGGGCCCACCAGATCTCGTGGCCGTGCGTGGTGGCGACGGTCCGTCGGATGCCGGGGGCCTGCCGCCGCAGACCGCGGGTCATCGCGGCGAGCGGGGCGGCGGCGCCGAACCAGACCCGGTCGCAGCCGTGCGCCCGCGCGATCTCGGCGGCCCGGCGGGTGACCCGCGGGGTCGGCAGCAGCATCCGGGACCGGTCCCGGACCACGGGGAACGGCAGTACCGTGTCGTGCCGGGCCGCGCCCGGTTCGTGCGAGGTGTAGACGACGACCTCGCCGTCGGTGGGGAGCCGGGTGGCCATGGCGTGGACGAAGGTCTCGATGCCGCCCTGCCGGGGCGGGAAGTCGTTGGTGATGATCAGGGTGCCGGTCATGGGGTGGCGAGGACCTCGGGTGTGCGGGAGCGGGCAGGGGAGGGGGCGGTGGTGCGCGTGGGTTCGGGCCTGGGTGCCGAGGCGGCCGCCGGGCGGGCGGCGCGCAGGCGGGCGACGACGGCGAGGAGGACGGGCAGCGCGAGGTAGCCGAAGCGGCCGGCGGGCGCCAGCAGGAACGCCAGGGCGAAGCCGAGGGCGAGCCGGTCGGCGGCGGCGACGGCGTGCCGCGGCGGGCGGAGCACGAGCGACCCGGCGACGGCGAGCCCGGCGAGCAGCAGCAGGGCGAGCGCGGCGTACCAGCCGACGGGGCCGAGCTCGGCGAGCAGGTGACCGGGCAGGGGGCTGCTCGCCGGAGTGGGCAGCGCGCCACGTCCGGTGGGGAATGCGAACACCTGCTCCAGCAGCGCGCCGGGCGACCGCAGCGCGACGGGCAGCACGAGCACGGCCGTGCCGACGACGGCGGTCGTGACCGCGGTGACCGCAGCCGCGACCGGGCTCCTGGCCGCAGTCGCGTCCCCGTCCGTAGCCGTAGCCGTAGCCGTAGCCGTGTCCGCAGTCGCGTCCGTGGCCGTGTCCCCGGCCGCGACCGAGCTCGCGACGGCCCGCGGCTGGGCCCGCCGTCCGCCACCGGCGGCCAGCAGGGCGGCGACCACCGCGACCGCCGGCCAGGCCGTCCACTTGAGCGCGCAGGCCAGGGCGAGGGCCAGCCCGGCCGCGAACGGTCGTGGACGCGGCCCCTCGGCCAGGGCGAGCGCCAGGCAGCACAGACCGGTCAGCGGCAGGTCGACCCCGCTGACGCAGAGCGGCAGCGCGACCAGCGGCGAGGCGACCAGCGCCGCCACGGCGAGCGTGCTGCCGGACGCTGCGTCGGCCGGCGTCCCGTCAGCCGACGCCGTGCCGGCCAAGGCCCTGCCAGCCGACATCGCCCCGCCGGACGGCGCGCGCCCGCCCGGCGCGGCCGTGAGCGGCGCGGCTGTCGACGGCGCGGTGCCCGAGCGGCGGAGCCGGACGTCGGCCGCCAGGCATCCGAGGAACACGGCGGCACACCAGAGCCGGGCGTCGCCGAGCAGCCGACCGGCCTCGACCGGCAGACCCGCGTGGACGAGCAGACCCGAGTCGACGAGCGGACCCGCGCCGAGCAGCGCGTGGGGCAGTCCGAGCAGCGCCATCCCAGGTAGGTAGGGGGTGTACTCGGCGACCGTCTGCGGCTCCGTCAGATACGGCGTCCCGTGCCGGAGCAGCAACTCGCCCGACCGCTCGATGACCGCGACCTCGCTCTGCCCCTGTCCGGTCGCGACCAGGACGAGCAGCGGCGCGAGGACCGCCCCGACGAGCGCGACCGTCACCGCGGCCGGGCGTGCCCACCGCCAGGGCAGCACCAGCACGGCGACCGCCGCCGCCAGGTACCCCGCTGCCGCGAACAGCCCCCAAGTCCGGTGCGGCCCCAACCCGGAGACGAGCGGGAACGCCCCCGCCCACCCGGCCGCGGCCAGCCACCCGCCGCACCACAGCGCCCGCCGCCCGCCGGGAGGGCGAGGGGTACGCCGAGTGCGGTGGTCGCGGTGCTCGGGTCGTTCGAGGTCCTGGGAGGAGCGTGGAAGGCCTGGACGGGCGCGGTGAATCAGCACCACTTCATCTCAGCGGCGCAGGTCGGCGAGGTCATGACGGCCAGGTCGAGTCCTCTGGTCGGGTTTCCCCTACCACCGGGCGGGTTCGCCGGGCGGCGCCCGCGCCGGTCGGACGGCGTTCTCGTGCATCTGCTGGATCCTCCTCGGGGTGCGTCGTGCCGAACACAGGAATTCGTATCCGATCTGACGTTCGGTGTCCAACGAATTACATTCCGTGCGGATTGCTCGCTATCGTGGACGGCGTGGTGAGGTCCTGGGACATGGCGGTCGAGCGGGCGCAGGAGCGGTTGGCAGCGGCGCCCGGGGTGCGGATTGCGAGCGAGGACGAGGGGCGCCGGTTCGCGCTCTGGGACCTCGCGTCGCGCGCCGAGGGCGAGTTGGGCGAGCTGGTCGACCCGGAGGCGGTGGGCCCGGCCGAGGAGCGCCGACTGCGCGAGCGCCTCGGCGAGAGCGGCCGCGACTGGCCGGCCGGCGAGCTGTACCGGCGGCGGTACTGGCTGGTCGACGGCAGCGGCAGCGGCAACGGGAACGGGAACGGCAGCGGGACGAGACCGATCGGCACCGTCGCGGTGGACAACTGGACCAAGGGGCCCGGCCAGTTGGCCATCTCCTCGCTCTACCTGACCCCCGCGGCGCGCGGCCGGGGCGTCGCGGCCCGGGTCCTCGACCAGGTGTTCCGGGCGGCCGTCGCCGAGGGCCTGCCCGGCTTCCGGCTGGAGGCGCACTGGACCTGGCAGCACGCCGTCCGCTACTACCTGCGCCGCGGCCTCTGGGTGGTCTCCTGGAAGCACGCCATCGGCCTGGTCCGGATGCCCCAACTCCCGCCCTACCGGGTCCGGGAGGAGGACGGCCGCCTGGTGCTGCTGACCCCCGACGGCCCGGCTGGCACCCCGCCGGACGGACCGCCGGACGGACCGCCGGACCGGCCGCGGTACGCGCCGCCGACCGGAGCCTGGACGCCGCTGCTGGCCGCCGGCCACGAGGGCCGCTGGCTGCGCCTGGACGAGACCGCGGCCTACCGGCAGGCCGACGGCTGGGTGCACGACTTCGCCCGGTCGACCCTCGCCCTGCACCTCGCGCTCGCCGGCCGCCCGCTGGTGCGCGGCCCGCAGTGGTGGGCGGAGGCCTGGCGCTGGTCGGACGCGGGCGAGCCGGAGGGCCTCGCCTACAAGATCGAGCACTTCGAGCAGCTGGCCCGTGCCGGCGGCCGACCGGTGAGCACGCCCTACCGGGGCCTCGCGGGCACCGGAGGTCCGCCCAGCGTCGCCGCCCCACCCGTCACCGCCGCCCCGCCGATCACCGACACCCCGCCGATCACCGACACCCCGCCCGCCCCGGGTGCGTGAGGCCTCGGCCTGGGCAGATACGCCCGCCCCCGCCTGGGAGACTCGACGCCGTGACAGAGATCGAGATCGACGGCGCCCCCGCCGACCCCGCCCAGCTGGCGGCGCTGGGCCTGCTCAACTACGGCCACTTCACCACCCTGCGCGCCGAGGCCGGCCGCGCCCGTGGCCTGGCCCTGCACCTGGACCGGTTGGTCCGCGACTGCCGCACGGTGTTCGACGCCGCGCTGGACCGGGAGGCGGCGCGCGCCCGGATCCGCCGCGCGCTCCCGGCCGACGGCGCGCCGGTGATCGTCCGGGTCACCGTGTTCGACCCGGCGCTCGGCCTGGAGCGCCCCGCCGCCCCCGCCGCGCCCCGCCTGCTGGTCACCACCCGCCCGGCGCCGTCCGCCGCACCCGGGCCGCTGCGGGTCCGCACCGCCGCCTACCGGCGCGAGCTGCCGGAGGTGAAGCACGTCGGCCTGTTCGGCCTGCTCCACCAGCGCCGACTGGCCCAACTGTCCGGCTACGACGACGCCCTGCTGCTCGACGACGAGGGCCGGATCACCGAGGGCGCCACCTGGAACCTGGCCCTCCACGACGGCCGCGACCTGGTCTGGCCCGAGGCCGCCGCCCTGCCCGGCGTCACCGCGGCCCTGCTCGCCGCCGCCCACCCCGGCCCGCAGCGGCGCGAGCCGGTCACCCCGGCCGGGCTCGGCGGCTTCGTCGCCGCCGTCGCCGTCAACGCGGGTGTCGGCGTCCGCCCGCTCGCCGCGATCGACGACACGCCGTTCGACCCCGCCCACCCGGTCGTCGCGGAGCTGCGCGCCGCGTACGAGGGCGTCGAGGGCGAGGAGATCTGAGCGGCCGCCCCGCCGCCACACCCCGCCGCCACACCGCCCCGCCGAGGACCGCCACCCCGCCGCGACAGCGAAGGCCACCGAGGCCACCCCGACCCGGGCCCGGGGGATAACCCCACCCCCGGTCCGCCAGCGGCCTCCATGGTCCGCCGGACCCTGCCTTCCTAGCCTGGAACACGTCGACGACCAGCGACGATTCCCGAAGGAAGGCCCACCATGGCACCCCGCCGTACCCGCCCCCAGCCCGAGCCGACCGGGCAGCACCCCGCCGCCCACGCCGCGATCGAGCTGCGCGGCGTCCGGCGCAGCTACGGACGCGGCGGCGAGACCGTGCACGCCCTGCGCGGCGTCGACCTGACGCTCGGCCACGGCACCTTCACGGCCGTCATGGGCCCGTCCGGCTCCGGCAAGAGCACCTTCCTGCAGTGCGCGGCCGGCCTGGACCGCCCGACCGCCGGCGAGGTCCGGCTGGGCGGCGAGGAGATCACCCGGCTGAGCGAGAACCGGCTCACCGAGCTGCGCCGCAGCCGGATCGGCTTCGTCTTCCAGTCCTTCAACCTGCTGCCCTCGCTGACCGTGCTGCAGAACGTGCTGCTCCCGCTGCGCCTCGCCGGGGAGCGCCAGGACCGGTCCCGGGCACGGGAGTTGCTCGCCCGGGTCGGCCTCGGCGAGCACGCCGGCCGGCGGCCCGGGCAGCTGTCCGGCGGCCAGCAGCAGCGGGTGGCGATCGCCCGCGCGCTGATCACCGCCCCGGACGTGGTGTTCGCGGACGAGCCGACCGGCGCGCTGGACACCCGGACCGCGCACGAGGTGCTCGGCCTGCTCCGGCACGCGGTGGACACGATGGGCGCCACCGTCGTCATGGTGACCCACGACCCGGTGGCCGCCTCGGTCGCCGACCGGGTGCTGTTCCTGGCCGAGGGCGCGATCGCCGACGAGCTGTACCGGCCGGACCCGAAGGCGGTCGCCGACCGCATGGTCACCCTGACCGCGCGTCCGGTGGGAGCGGCGGCATGAGCAACGGACTCGCCCGCGCCTCGGTGCGCTTCCGTCCGGCCTCGTTCGTCGGCACCTTCGTCGCCCTGCTGTTCGGCGCCGCCGTGATCACGGCCTGCGGCACCCTGCTGCAGACCGGCATCACCGCCTCGGTGCCGTCCGTGCGGTACGCGGACACGCCGGTCGTGGTCGCCGCCGACCCGGCCGTGACCATCACCGTCAAGACCGCCGAGGAGACCGACACCAAGGACCAGCCGGTTCCCGAACGGGCCCGGGTGGACGTCGCCCTGGCGGCCCGGATCGCCGCCCAGCCGGGCGTCGCGGCCGCCCGCCCGGACACCGCCTTCCCGCTGCAGACGGTCACGCCGTCCAACGGACAGGCAGCCGGGCAGCCAGGCGGGCAGGCAGGCGGCCCGGCGGCCGCGGGCACCACCCCCGTGAGCGTCCTCACCGGCCGGGGCTTCGCCGCGCTCGGCATCGCCGGCCCGCAGGACCGGCTGGTCGAGGGCCGCGCGCCCGGCCCCGGCGAGGTCGTCCTCGACGCCGATACCGCCCGCGCCGCCCGCCTCACCCCGGGCGCCACCCTCACGCTCGCCGCGCCCGGCGGCACCGCCGGCTACCGGATCTCCGGCCTGGCCGCCGCGCAGCCCGCCGGCCCCACCGCCTGGTTCGCCGACCAGCAGGCCGACCGCCTCTCCGGCCACCCCGGCCGGGTCGACGCGATCGCCGTCCAGCCCCGCGAGGGCGTGGACCGCAAGACGCTCGCCGCGCAGGTCAGGCAGGCTGTGGGCGGCGCCGCCGAGGTGCTGACCGGCACCGGGCGCGGCACCGTCGAACAGCCGGTCCTCAACGAGGCCCGGGTGATGCTGATCGCGCTCGGCGGCTCCTTCGGCGGCACCGCCACCATGACCGCCGTCTTCGTGGTCGTCTCCACCGTCGCCCTGGCCACCCGCCAGCGCGCCCGGGAGTTCGCCCTGCTGCGCGCCGTCGGCGCCACCCCGCGGCAGATCCGCCGCACCATCGCCACCGAGGCGATGCTGGTGGCCCCGCTCGCCGCCGCGCTCGGCATCCTGCCCGGGCTGGCGCTGGCCCGCTGGTGGTTTGGCCAGATGGTCGACCGCGGCGCCGTCCCGACGGCGGTCGAGCTGTCCGTCGGACCGCTGCCGATGCTGGCCGCCGTGGTGCTGTGCACGCTCGCCGCGCTCACGGCCGGCTTCTTCGCCGCCCGCGGCCCGGCCCGGATGCGGGCCGGTCAGGCGCTCGGCGCGGCCGTCCTCGAACCGGCCCGACCGGGCCGGATCCGCACCGTCCTGGGGCTGCTGTTCGCGGCCGGCGGCGTGGTGCTGTCCGTCGTCGCGGCCAAGCTGGACGGTTCCGACGCCGCCAACACCGCGCTCGGCGTGGTGATGAGCTTCCTGGTCGCGGTCGCCATGCTCGGCCCGTGGGTGGCCCGGCTCGCCGCCGCGGTGCTCGGCGCCCCGCTGCGGGCGGGCGGCGCGTCCGGCTCGCTGGCCGCCGACAACAGCCGCGCCAACGCCCGCCGGCTGGCCTCGGCGATCACGCCGATCGTCATGGTGACGGCCTTCTGCGGGACCCTGCTGGTCATGCAGAGCACCCTCCGGCACGCCACCGGCGAGCAGGTGCGCACCGGCATCGTCGCCGATCACGTGCTCGCCTCGACCGGCCCGGGCCTGCCGGCGGGCTCCCCGGGCGGTGCGGGTGCGGGTGCCGTTACCGGCGCGGGTGCCGTGACCAATGCCGGTGTCGCCGAGCAGGCGGCCAAGGTGCCCGGGGTGGAGGCGGCCGTCGGCGTGCTGCGCACCGGCCTCGTCTACCAGTCGGGTGACCGCCAGCTGCAGACCGCCAACGCGCTGGGCATCGCCGGCGATCCGGCCCGGCTGCCCCGGGTGCTCGACCTCGGTGTGCGCAGCGGTTCGCTCGCCGACCTCGGCCGGGCCGCGGACACCATCGCCCTCGCCGACAACCTGGCCGACGAGCTGGGCGTCAAGGTCGGCGACCGGGCGCCGCTCTGGCTCGGCGACGGGATGGCCGCCAAGCCGCTGGTGGTCGCCACCTACGAGCGCGGGCTCGGCTTCGGGCAGGCGCTGCTGCCGCGCGCGGCGGTCGCCGAGCACGTCACCGCCGCGTACGACAGCCAGGTGCTGGTGGCCGACGCGCCGGGCGCCGACCACGCCGCCGTCGCCCGCGGCCTGGGCGCGCTCGCCGCGCCGGGCCTGACCGTCACGGACCGGGCGGGCTACGCGGCGCAGGCCGACAAGGCGCAGGAGCTGGGCGCCTGGGCGAACACGGTGATGGCCGGCGTGCTCGGCGGGTTCGCGGCCGTCGCCGCCGCCAACACGCTGGTGATGATGGTGCTGGACCGGCGCCGCGAGGTGGCGCTGCTCCGGCTGGCGGGGACCACCCGGCGGCAGGTGCGCGGCATGATGCGCTGGGAGGCGCTGCTGGTGGCCACGACCGGTCTGCTGGTCGGCGGGGTGATCGCCTGGATCACCCTGGTGCCGATCACCCGGGGCATGGCCGGGGTGGCCCCGCACGTCCCGGCGGGGATGGCGCTGCCGCTCACCGCCGGAGCGGTGCTGCTCTGCCTGGCCGCGACGGCGCTGCCGGCCCGGGCCCTGCTGAGGTCCCGCCCGGTGGCGGCGGTCGGCGGACGGCAGTAGCTCCTCGGCGGCCCCACCCCGGAGGGAGGTGGACGGGCGGTGCGCGCGGGGGTGGCGCACCGCCCGTTCGGGTGACACGGCGGTGCCGAAACAGGCGCAAGAGGGTGGTCGACGGCGCCAAGGGCGCTGATCCACGCTGATAGTGATGTCTGATCAGTTACGCTCGCGGCCGCTTCCGTCCGGGTGCCGAACGCCCCGGGCGGTGTCCCGCCCACCCCCGCGCCGAGCGCGTCCGGCCTGCCCGTCACCCCGGCACGCCCACCCCGCCCCGGCGCGGCCGGCAGAGAGAAGGCCGACCGATGAGCAGTCCCCCCGTGGCCCGCACGCCCCGCCTGCCGCTGCTGCACCTGCCGCCGCGTCCGCCGCGTCCGTCGCGGGCACTGCCGCTGCCGCTGCTCCTGCTGCGGGCCGCCGCGAGCGCCTCGGCCGCCCTGGCGCTGGGCCAGACGGTGCTGGCCGGGAGCTTCCTGAACGGTCACTACGACGCGCTGCGGGCGCACGAGCTGGGCGCGACGGCGCTGGACACGGTGCTGTTCGTCCAGTTGGTGGCGGCGGCCCTGGTCTGCCGGGGCGGCGGCCGCTCGCGAGTCGGAGGCGCGGACGGAGTCGGGGGCGCGGACACGGGCGGGGGCGGGCGCGCGGACGGGGGCGCGGGCGCCGGTGCGCGCGGACCGCTCCGGCTGTTCGGGACCACGGCGCTGCTGCTGGTCGCCGCCTGGGTGCAGACGGCGTTCGGTTACGAGCGGGCGGTCGGCCTGCACGTCACGCTGGGGGTGCTGCTGGTCAGCGGCCTGCTGTTCGGCCTGGTCGACGCCTGGCGGCTGCGGCTGCCGGGTCGCACCCGGGGGGCGGCCGAGGTGACGGCCGACCCGGGGGACGGCGCCGGGCTGCTGCCGAGGCCCACCGGCCATCCGGCCACCGGTTCCTCGGCCGGCTCGGTGGAGGTGGCACCGTGAACCGCCGCCGCTTCCTCGGTGCCGGCGCGGCCGTGCTCGGCGCGGGCGCGCTGGGGGCCTTCGCCGTCCCCGCGACCGCCCGGCTGCTGGCCGAGGGCCGGCCGGGCCGGCTGCTGGAGAGCGAGGTCCCGCTGCCGGACCCGTTCCAGGTGCCGCTGCCGGTGCCCGCCGTGCTCGCCCCGGTCCGCTCCGACGGCACCACGGACTACTACGACATCACCCAGCGGGTCGCCCGGCTGGAGATCCTGCCCGGCCTGCACACCGAGGCCTGGACGTACGGCGGCACCTTCCCCGGGCCGACCCTGGTCGCCCGCTCCGGGCGCCGGCTGGTGGTCCGCCACCGCAACGAGCTGCCGGTGCCGTCGGTGGTCCACTTGCACGGCGGTCACACCCCGGCGGACAGCGACGGCTACCCGGTGGACCTGCTGATGCCGGTCGGAACGTCGGACGACAACCGCTTCGCCCGGCCGACGGCGGGCCCGTCCGGCACGCCGACCGCGCCGACCACTCCGGGGATGCCGGGGATGCCCGGCATGCCGGGCCCGGGCGGGCAGGCGGGCGCGACCTACCTCGGCCGGACCATCACCGGTGAACGCACCTACACCTACCCGGGCAACCAGCGTGCCGCCACCCTCTGGTACCACGACCACCGAATGGGCTTCACCGGCCCCGGCGTCTGGCGCGGTCTGGCCGGCTTCCACCTCATCCACGACGACGAGGAGGACGCCCTGCCGCTGCCGCGCGGCGAGCGCGACCTCCCGCTGCTGCTCGCCGACCGCTCCTTCGCCGCCGACGGCTCCTTCCGCTACCCCGCCGGCGACCCCGACCTCGCCGTCCCCGGTGTCACCGACGACTACATGAACGGCGTCCTCGGCGACGTCATCCTGGTCAACGGCGCCCCCTGGCCGCGGGTCGCGGTGGACCGGGCCCGGTACCGGCTGCGGGTGCTCAACGCCTCCAACACCCGCCTCTACCGGCTCGAACTCGACCCGCAGCCGTCCGGCGGCGACGCGCTGGTCCAGATCGGCTCCGACGGGGGCCTGCTGGAGGAGCCGATCGCGCACGACGCGGTCGAGATCGCCCCCGCCGAGCGCTTCGACCTCGTGGTCGACTTCTCCCGCTACCCGCCCGGCACCCCGGTCCGGCTGATGAACCGTTTCGGCGGCGACCGCACCGACGAGGTGATGCTCTTCGACGTCTCCTCGCGTCCGGTGACCGACGACACGCGCGTCCCCGAGCGGCTCTGCACCCTCGAACGGCTCGACCCCGGCGCCGCCGTCGCCACCCGGGTCTTCGGCTTCCGGCGCAGCCGCAACGACGGCTGGACGATCAACAACCAGCCCTACCAGCCCGGCCGGACGCTGGTCCGCCCGGCGCTCGGCACCACCGAGCTGTGGCGGTTCTTCACGGACGTCCACCACCCCGTCCACCTGCACCTGAACCCCTTCCAGGTGCTCTCCCGCAACGGCCGCGACCCGGGCCCGTACGACGCGGGCTGGAAGGACACGGTGGACCTGCGGCCGGCCGAGGCGGTGGAGGTGCTGGTGCGGTTCACCGACTACCCGGGGACGTACATGATGCACTGCCACAACCTGGAGCACGAGGACATGGCGATGATGGCGGACTTCGTCGTGGAGTGACCCGCCGTCGCTGAAACCACCCGTTCGGGGGAGCGCGGGCGGGCGCTTCAGGCGCCCCGTCCGCGCGCCCTCATGTCTTGGCGGCCTCCCCGACGTGCCGCCCCGGGCCGGGTGGCCTAGCGTCGCGGACGGGGGACCGGACCGGAGGAGCCGCGTATGAGGAGCCGCGCATGACCAGTCCCGCCGAACGCCGCCGGCGCGGCCGGGCCGCCCGCGACCGGGTCCCGCGCTCCGCCCACGGCCGCTGGATCCCCGCCGCCGACCGCCCCGACCCGGTCCGCGTCCTGGAGCAGCAGGCCGAGGACCGGCTCGCCGACCTCGGACCGATCCGCTACGGCCGGATGGCCGAGTCCCCGTTCGCCTACCTGCGCGGCGCCGCCGCCGTCATGGCCGCCGACCTCGCGGCCGGCCCCGACACCGGCCTCACCGTCCAACTCTGCGGCGACGCGCACCTGTTGAACTTCGGCGTGTACGCCTCGCCGGAACGCGCGCTGCTCTTCGACGTCAACGACTTCGACGAGACCTACCCCGGCCCGTTCGAGTGGGACGTCAAGCGGCTCGCCGCCAGCGTGGCCGTCGCCGCCCGCGACAACGGCCACGACGAGGAGCACGCCCACCGCGCCGCGTTCGCCGCCGCCCACGGCTACGCCGTCGCGATGCGCCGACTGGCCGGGCTCGGCGAGCTCGACGTCTGGTACGCCCGGATCGACACCGCCGACCTGGTCCCGCTGGTCCGCAAGAGCCGCCGCCGCCAGGTCGAGGCCGGGCTGGACAAGGCCCGCCGCCGCACCAACCTGCAGGCCTTCGGCAAGCTCACCGAGAAGGGCGAGGACGGTCGGCGCCGCATCATCGACGACCCGCCGCTGATCGAACCGGTGCCGCGCGACGAGCTGCGCCGGGTCGGCAAGATCTTCAGCGACTACCGGGCCACCCTCGCCGAGGACCGCCGGGTCCTGCTCGACCGGTTCCGGCTGGTCGACGCCGCCCGCAAGGTGGTCGGCGTCGGCAGCGTCGGCACCCGCTGCTTCATCCTCCTGCTCGACGGCCGCGACCCGGGCGACCCGCTGTTCCTGCAGCTCAAGGAGGCCGGGCGGTCCGTCCTGGAGGACTACCTGCCGGACACCCGGCCGACCGCCGAGGCCCCGGTCGCGCACGGCGGCCGCCGCGTCGTCACCGGCCAGCACCTGATGCAGGCCGCCAGCGACATCTTCCTCGGCTGGACCACCGGCCCGGCCGGCCGCCACTTCTACGGCCGCCAGCTGCGCGACATGAAGGGCTCCGCCGACGTCGCCGCCATGACCCCCGCCGACCTGCGCGGCTACGCGGGCCTCTGCGGCCGCACCCTGGCCCGGGCGCACGCCCGGTCGGGGGACCGGATCGCCGTCGCCGGGTACCTCGGCAAGGCCGACACCTTCCCCGAGGCGATCGCCGACTTCGCCGTCCGCTACGCCGACCAGACTGACCTCGACCTCGCCGCGCTGCTGGCGGCGGGCGACGCGGGCGCGGTGGCGATCCGCCGGGGGATCTGAACCAGGGGGATCTGAACCAGGGGGATCCGAGCAGGGGGATGGGGGTTTGGGGGACGTCGTGGGGGCGGTGTGGGGACGGGGTTTCGAGTGACCCGCCACCCGGCGGGGGCGCGGACCCGCCGAGTGGTGGATTGCGGACCCGCCGACCCCCGCCGAAAGCCGGTGGTCCGGTTTCGGGTGCACACCAACCACCCGTGTGGATACAGGCCTTGACGGTGCTTTCGTTGCCCGTTCGTCCATCGGGCATGTCTTCGACAAGCTTATTCCCCGTCAGTAACATAGCGATCCGCGCAGCCGTTCGAGCCGCGCCCTTCCTGCCTCCACCCACCCACCCCGTTCCCGGGCGCTCGGGCATTCCCGTCCGCCGCCGCCCGCGTCGAACGAGCCGCTGAAAGAGCCCTGGTGAAGAGTCCCCTCGGCACGGCCGTCCGGCCTGCCCTCGTCTCCCTGCTCCTGCTCGGCGTCGCCGCCTGCGGGCCCACCGCGGACGGTCCGCAGGCCGCCTCGGTCACCGACGCCGCCCCGGCCGCCGCCTCCGTCGCCACCACCGGTCCGGCCGTCGCCGGGTCCACCCCCGGCGCGCACGCCTCCGCGGCCGCCCGCCCGGCCGGCGCCCCGCAGGGCAAGAGCACCACCCCGGCCGCCGGTCCGTCCTCCGCCCCGGCCGCGCCGTCCGTGACCCCTTCGGCAGCCCCGGCCGCCGCCGCCACGCCCGCCGCCCCGCCCGCCGTCCCGCCCGGCGGCTCGCCCAGCGGGAAGCAGAGCCGCAGCACCGCCG